>JAVHRG010000087.1:0-4600 GCA_036171535.1 Sulfurospirillum sp.
CTGTTTTAAAAAAGCCATCTTCGCTAAAACTTTTTGCATTCTCTTCGGGGTTATGGTAATAGCCTTGCATAACTTGTGCGCCCTTAACCCAAATTTCTCCAATTTCCCCCACACCGATTTGATCCCCATCTTTGTTGACAATCATCAGTGTTGTATCACGCACAGGCAACCCTAGTGTGGAAAAGGTGTTGCACTGAAGAGCACGCCCTGCAATCGTTGGCGCACACTCTGTCATACCATAGGCATTCACAATACGAATACCAATCGCATCAATCCATGTATCTAAAAAATCAGGTAAAGCCCCACCGCCACTCACGGCTAAACGAAGTCTTCCCCCAAATTTTTCTTGCACAAGCGCTAACTTTTTCTGAGCAATTGCATTGAATGGGCTTAGTAATAAACGTTTGAAAAAGGCAATGGTTTTATCTTTACATGTAAAGAGTATGGAACGCTTTTTAAAACACGGTAATTCGTCTTTTAAAACACGATCTGCACGCTTATAAGCGGCCGAAATAGCAACCAGTTTATTAAAAAGTTTCGCCCTTTTAGGATCTTTTTTTTCTAAAGCCGTATTAATCTTTGTGTACATAGACTCCCATAGCCTTGGAACCGTAGCCACGATCGTCGGTTTATAGTGTTCTAAATCAGCCGCAAATGTTTTAAGCGTTGAATAGACGGTACAACACCCTTTTGCAATGGAAAGATACTCCGCCGCACGTTCAAAAATATGCCATGAAGGAAGAATGGAAACCCAAACATCATCACTTTCAAGTGCAATAAGCGGAGGGAGTTCTTCGACATTGTACATAATGTTTTTGTGGGTTAAAATGACCCCTTTGGGAATACCTGTTGTTCCCGAAGTATAAATCAGCGTCACGATATCTTCTTCATCCAAAAGCGCTTTTCTCGCACAGAAAGCTTCAATTTCATCCGCATGAATTGTTCGATCTTTTAAAAGATCGTGGTAAGAATAAAGCTTGGTTAATAACGAGTGAACTTTAGGTGCTTCAAGAATAAAAATCGCTTTAAGTTTGAGGGTATTGAGCATCGTTTCATGCCTTGTATACACCTGCTCATTTTCAATAATCAAAAACTCCGCACCTGAATGCGTGAGAATAAACTCCAACTCTTGTGTTGGGGTATCACATCCCCTTGGAATACTAATCGCACCCAAAGAGATGAGCGAAAAATCAGTCACCATCCACTCATAGCGATTGTCACAGACAAACATGACTTTAGAGCCCTTCTCAATCTTTTTGCTCTTAAAAGCACGAGAAAGGACTAAAACATCCTCAAATAATTTTTCATAGGTGACTTCAAACTCTTTATCTACAACCTTGTAAATAAAGGCTTTTCTCTTTTTATACTGTTCATAGGTCTTGATAAACATATGAAACAACGTGTTTTCTTCACGATGCAAGCACAATCCTTAACGATTCGAATTAATCATTATTGTAATCATATAATCTGAAAGAGAAGCTTATCTAGCGCGAAAAGCTCTGAAAACATACCAAAGAATTACAATTTGAATACCCAAAAGTAGCCCATGTAAATAATAGACCTGTGTCTCTTTATCGACAATGCCATACAATTCAATGCCCTTATAAAAGAGGTAAGAGATGACCATGCCTGCAAGATAGCCTTTTTGCTTAATCATATCGGCAAAGGAGAGTAAGAGTGTGCGTTTAAGGGCAAGCGTTTCCATGCGCATAAGATAATTGCCAAAAACAAAGGTTAATTGATATGAAATGTAGATAAAAAGAACATCGCTATAGCTGTACTGAAAAAGAAGAAAGCTCACAATCATGAGCAATGTCAAACATTCCACCAAAAGAGTAATGCGGTAAAAGACGAGAAGATTCATCATCTTCTCGTACCCTTTCGCCACTAAGAGCAAACCAATGGCAAGCCCAATACCTCCCAAGGAAAACACAGAAGGTTCAAGCGGTGTATACAGCACAAAGACACTTCCCACAGCAAGCCCGAAAAAGAGAGAATTGTACAGCTTATACCAAAGGTAGGGGCGAAGGGTCAGTTTCATTAAAATCTCGCTTCTGCACCAGCATAAACGCTGCGCCCTGCAGAGGCATACCCGTAAACTGTTTGATAGTAACGATCAAAGAGATTATTGGCTTTGAGATAAACATTCCATATTTTATCAATCTGATAGCTCGCTTTGGCACTTGCGACAAAATAATTACCGGTTTCTTCATCTTTTTGAGCGTAGGTTATTGGGTCAAAAGAGACATCGGCACGAGAACCGATATAGGTACCATTCACATTAAAGGTCAGTTTATTGGTAGGCATATAGGTTGTATACAAGCTACTTTGATAACGAGGACGTTTTTTGAGTCTCTCGCCATCTTCACCTTTGGCATCGACATAAGTGTAGTTTGCGCCCATCAGTAATGATTGAAGGAGTTGTTGTTCATACGATAACTCGATTCCTTTCATAACCGATGTTCCATTCATGTTAACATATTGGTATTTATACGTTGATGCATCATACTGTGCATCAATCATATCTTCAATTTCGTTTCTAAAAATATTTATATTGAATCCTGCATATTGCAAACCAATATTAAAGCTTTTAATATTTTCTGGTTTGAGATCAAAATTGCTAATGCCATAACTTGCCCAAGGATAAATCATTTCAAACATGGAAGGGGATTTATAGGCAGTACCATAATTTGTATAGATATTGAATTGATCGCTAAAGAGGTATTTTGCACCGATTTTGCCCGTAACTTTGTCATCAAATGCACTAAAGCTATCGTAACGTAAAGCTTCTGTGAGGATGACGTTACCAAATTTATTGGTGTTGTTCATATACAGTGCTTTGGAGTGCTCATCATGATCTTTTTCACTATCGCCAATCGCGGTATAGGTCAACTCTCGTTTTTCATAAGAAGTTCCAAACACTAAAGCGCTATTGTCATAGTATTTCCATGTATCTTTAAGCTCAATAGAGGGCACTTTCCCTTGATAATCATTTAAGTCACCTGTATAGGAAGCATTGAGCTCTTTTCTATGAAAGGAGCTTTGGGAGAGTGTCGTTTCAATGGCATGATTGGATGTAAAATATTTATAGGTTAAATAGCCAGATTGGATATGAGCATCACTGTGTTGAGAACTATTGGGAAAACCAAAATCATCGTAGCTACTGAGTGAATTAATATCGTGATATCCAGCCTCAATGCGATTATACGCATCGATCCAATAACCCGCTTTAAGATTCACCGTGGTATTGCGATAACCATCGTCTTCGTATTGATCTATATTTTCGCCTCTAGGCGCATACGTTGTAAAGCCATCTTCTGTGACACGTTGCACAGAGAGCATGACATCAAATGTATCCGTTTTATGGGAAATCGACGTGTTGGCACTTCTTCGACCATAACTTCCAAATTCCACACCTGCGGTACCGTGGGTTCCAGCTTGTGGATTTTTAGTAATAATGTTAATCACACCTGCAGCTGCATCAGCTCCCCAAACGCCACTTTGCGCACCTTTAATCACTTCGATACGCTCAATATCACCGACCAACAGATGGCTCAAATCGGCATCACCTAAAAGTGCACTGGGGTCATTGTAACGTACACCATCAACCATCACAAGCGTATATTGGTTAGACATCCCTTGCATCATAACAGCCGTTGATTTGCCAAGTCCACCATTGGAGGCAAAGCTGACACCAGGAATGGTATTTAACGCGTCAACAACAGTCGTAATACCTTTGAGAGAGAGTTCTTCGGAGGTGATAATGCTGACATTATCGGTAACATTGGTAGCACTAACCAAGGATTTGGAAGCCGTGTAAACTTCAGACTTTTTTTCTTTGATCTTCTTTGAGATCACCACAACAGGTGCGCTATTTTCTTCAAGCACGTCTGTTGTTTCAGAGGAGGCTTCCGCTTTTGGCGTATACAGTTGCTTTTCAGTATCTACAACACTTTGAACATCACTTGCCAAAGTCAGTGTAGCATTTAAAGCGAGTATCGCTGCAAGGCTGAAATACTTTCCTCTAAATCCTTTCAGATTTTTCATTCATTCTCCTTAAAATTTGGAAAGACAATTTTATCTAAAAAGTCTCTCTTTTGATAATTTTCCTCTTTCGTCTGAGACTATTTTTTACATGTAAACGATGAAAATTTATCAACTCCTACATAAATTTGATACAATAGTTAGCTACAAATGCCTGTAAAGTTTTTCGCTTTCGAAGCATCGTCTCAAAGGAAATAGATGAATCAAAAGACCTTACGGATTATCTTTTTTAGCTATCTTTCGGTTATTTTTATCGGTGCTATTTTATTGATGCTTCCGTTTGCACATATAGGAAAATTACTGTTTATCGATGCACTTTTTACGTCCACCTCTGCAACATGTGTAACAGGGCTTGTTGTTAAAGTCACTCCTGAGGACTTTACTTTTTTCGGGCAATTTGTTATTTTGATTTTAATGCAAGTGGGTGGTGTTGGGTATATGAGTATTGTCACCCTATTCTTCTTATTTATGAAACGCAATCTCACCATCCATGAAAAAAATATGGCAAAAGATTCTCTGAATTATTCAACAAATCTTGACATTCAAAATTTTCTTC
>JAVHRG010000088.1:0-398 GCA_036171535.1 Sulfurospirillum sp.
CATATAAAAAGGTGCGCCAAAGTAAATGTAAGCTTGTTCACTCTCTTTATGAACGATGAGCTCTTTAGCATTTTTGTTGGCATCAAAATAAGGCATCGTCGTTCGTTTTCCATGCTTAATTTCAGCCAATACAGGTAAAAGAAGTTTTTTTAACGTCTCTAAGTCAATGTCCCCGCCCGCAACGATAATCAGGCTCTCTAAGTTAATGCGTTCTTTGTAAAAGTTCTCAACATCTTTGAGTTTAAGCGCCTTGATACTCTTCACATCACCACTATAGGCATGGGCAAAAGGGGTATTTTCAAAGATGAGTTTTTGAAGATTAAGATTGGCGATGTAGTCAAAATCACTCTCTTTATTGGAGAGCATTCCAAGGGTCAAAAGCTTGATCTTATCAAAAC
>JAVHRG010000088.1:408-20215 GCA_036171535.1 Sulfurospirillum sp.
TCGTAAGATTTGGGCTTTTTAGGAGCTTTCTCATCATCTCCAAAGCATAGGGAAACTGCTCTTTAAGTGCGGAAGCTTCAAAGACCATTGTTTCAACACCTGCATGCGCATCCAATGAAATAGCACGAAACTCAAGCTCCTCTGCAAACGCCGTTGCTCCCATCTCTTTGGTACCTTCACCCAACATTCCTGCTAGAAACTTCGCAATACCTTCATTCGCACCATCTTCCATGCTACCTGCATTTTTGACGACAAGTTGTACTGAAACGAGAGGGAGTGAAGCGTCCTTTTCAAATACGATAGGAATTTCAACACCATTAACATTGATTTGACTAATCTCTTGACTCACTAATACTCCTTGTAACAAAATCATAATTGTAAAAAATAGTTTTTTCATGCGAACTTCTCCAAAATCGTGTACGACGTATCACGTTTGGCGGGGATGGAACCGATGTCTTTGATGAGTTGTATCATCTCCGTTTGATTCATACGGTTTGCCGCACCTGCTGCTTTGACCACATTTTCTTCCATCATGGTACTTCCTAGGTCATTCGCTCCAAACATCAAAGCGAGCTGACCGATGTAACTGCCTTGCGTGACCCACGAACTTTGGATGTTTTTGAAATTATCAAGGTACAACCGACTCACGGCGAGAAGCCTGAGGTAACGGTTTGAGGACTGTTTTTTAATCTCAGGATGTTCCTCTTTAAGTTTCGTATGATCGCTTTGAAAACTCCACATGATGAACGCTCTAAAGCCGCCTGTTTCATCTTGAAGCTCTCTAATTTTTTCCCAATGGGTGATAATCTCTTCATCACTTTCCAATGTTCCAAACATCATAGTAGCGGTTGAGCGCATACCGATTTTATGAGCGGCTCTGTGTACACCTAACCACTCTTCACTCCCTAATTTTTTAGGAGCGATGATATCACGAACACGATCACTGAGTATCTCAGCCCCAGCACCAGGAATGCTGTAAAGTCCTTTTTTCTGAAGACGTAGGAGCACCTCTTGGTAACTAATCTTCGAAATTTTAGCGATGTAATCAATCTCAATAGCAGAGAATCCATGAATCGTGATGCTCGGATAATTGGTGCTAATCCAATCCACCAACTCTTCATACCATTCGATTTTCAGCTTCGGATGAACGCCGCCTTGAAAAAGAATCTGTGTTCCACCAATTTCTATCAGCTCTTCAATCTTTTCCCCGATCTCCTCGAAAGAGAGGACATACGCTTCATCTTCTTTATGATGGCGATAAAAGGCACAAAATTTACAATCAACCCAACAGACATTGGTATAATTAATATTGCGATCGACAATAAATGTTGTCAAATTTTCAGGGTGAAGCTCCATTTTGCGCTTCAACGCCATCTCACCTAATGTATTAAGGTCAACCTCACGAATCAGACGTAAGGCTTCTTCATTACTCATTCGTTTCATTCAATCCCTTTTTAACAAATAAAACAGATAAAAAGCTTGAGAGGGGAACCACACTTAGTCCCACAAAAAAAGCAATTGCATCCAAATTATCATGACGAATTAAAAAAAGTACGGCTAAAAAAAGTATGCCATACGAAAGGATACGATACAGTGAAAGTGCACTTTTATAGCTTAAAGCAAGATTTTGAAAACTCTGTTTAAAGCCTACTTTAGCGACGTGTGGAGCAACATTTTCTTTTTCATCATCCTCTTCTTGATCGTCCTCATAGTATTTATCAAATTTATCATCAGGAATCAGCCCAGCATCAACACGTCGTGTCACAAACGTATGGTACGAACGAAACGATGCCAAGGTAATGAGCAGTGAACAGATAAACGCTATTTGCGTATTCAAAAGCCAATCACCGCCTTGAAATAATGAAAGAAGAATGACAAAGGCATCTCCTAAAAGGTAAAAACGCAAAAGCCTACTTGTCGTCGTCATCGTCATCATCATCTTTAGGCTGTTGGTATTTTTTATAGCGTACATCATCTTTGAGTTCATCAAGCGAAGCAACGTTTTTTTTATAAGCTTTGTAAACATTCAAAATAGCGCCACCCACTCCCCAAAAAACACCAACCCAGAGAAGCCATGGCGTGTTGAACACATTGCTCATTAACATGCCTACACCAATGCCAATAAGCACTGCTACCACAATCGAAATACCTAAGGAGAGCTGCTCAGCCCCTTCAATCAATTTACCGTATTTTGGTTTTTCGCTCATGCAATCTCTTCAAATACTTTAATCGCCGCTTCAATCGTATCTTCAATCATCTCATCGCTCATCGCATCCGAGATAAAACTCGTTTCAAACTGTGAACACGCGAAGTAAAAACCTTCACTCAACATGCCTTGATGAAAGGCAGCAAAACATTGTGTATTGCTCTTCAATGCATCCTCGAAATTTTTCACGGGTTTGTCGTTAAAGAAAAAGCCGAACATGGAACCAACGGCTGAAACTTGCAGCGTAATACCCGATGCTTGCGCAGCTGCTTTAAGACCTTCAACAAGTCTTCTTGCCTTTTTTTCAAGCCTGATATACAACTCTTCATCATCCAAAATTTGCTCAAGCGAAGCAAGTCCTGCCGCCATTGCTACAGGATTTCCACTAAGTGTTCCTGCCTGATACACAGGACCATCGGGGGAGAGTTTATCCATAATTTCAGCACGTCCACCAAAGGCACCCACAGGCATACCGCCACCAATGACTTTACCAAACGTGACCAAATCAGGTACGGTTGAATAAATCCCTTGTGCACCCTTAAGTGAAGCTCTAAAGCCACTCATAACCTCATCAAAAATAAGCAGTGTTCCATGTTTATCGCATAAAACTCTTAGCTCTTCTAAAAACTTTGCATCGGCAGGAACAAAACCCATATTGCCTGCAAGTGGTTCGATAATAATACAGGCGATATTTTTAGAGTTTTTAAAACACTCTTTAACGCTTTTAATATCATTGTATTTGGCAAGTAAGGTGTGCTTGGTAAGATCGGCGGGAACTCCTGGAGAACTAGGCGTTCCAAACGTTACAGCACCACTTCCCGCTTGAACTAAAAGTGAGTCGCTGTGTCCGTGGTAGCAGCCTTCAAATTTGATAATATCATCTTTACATGTAAAGCCTCGAGCGAGTCTAATAGCACTCATCACCGCTTCCGTTCCACTACTGACAAAGCGAACTTTATCGATCTCAGGAAAGAGCGAGCAAATGAGCCTTGCAAGCTTGGTTTCAGCTTTCGTAGGTGCTCCAAAACTGAGCCCTTTTTTAACCGCTTTAATGACCGCTTTTTCAATGGTTTTATTGGCATGTCCAAAAATAAGAGGACCCCAACTTTGGACATAATCAACATAGCGATTATTGTCTACGTCAACAAGATATGCACCCTCACCTTTTTTGATAAATAAAGGTGTTCCTCCTACGCTTTTAAATGCACGTACAGGAGAATCTACACCGCCAGGAATGACATTTTGAGCTTTTTCATAGGCTTTAATGCTTTTATCATAGTGCATTGTCACACGTCCTTCATTCATTTTTTAAAATTTTACTGAAAATTTCTATACAAACTACTTTTTTACTTCACTTGAGACGTAATAATACAAACTATCGATCTCCTGCCATGTTAAAAAATAGGTCGGCATTACTTTGTGTTGAGATGTCAAAGCTTGGAAAAAGCGTTCTTTAGAAACGCTGGTAATCGCAGGTGCAGAGAGGGTCACTTCTTTACCTCTTAAGATGTATTTTGAGATAATAGCACCTTCGCCTTTTTCACCATGACATTTGTTGCAGCCAATGCCTCTAGGGTTAGAATAGAGCATCTTTGCATACTCCATTTTAGAGATAAAATCCTCACTCAAAAGTGGTGTTATAGACAAAAATAGAAACACGTTACATGTAAGCAAAAACCGCATCAAAACTACTTTATCCTCTCTTTATTCGTAATTTGGTATAGTATCAAAAATGAACTAAAAGGATGTTTGAATGCAGATCCTCGATGGAAAAGCACTGTCAGATCAAATCAAAATAGAGCTCAAAACAAAGAGCGATGCCCTTAATCTTAAAGGTATTACACCAGGTCTTGCCGTCATTTTAGTCGGCGATGATGCGGCGAGCCAAACCTATGTCAAAATGAAAGAAAAAGCGTGTGATGCGGCAGGTGTTTACTCCATCATTCATAAAATGCCAACCACCATTTCACAAGAGAAAATTTTAGAGACGATTTTTATGATCAATAATAATCCCAACATTGATGGAGTCCTTGTTCAACTCCCTCTTCCTAAACACATTGATACTACGAAAATTATTGAGGCGATTGATCCTAAAAAAGATGTCGATGGCTTTCATCCCTTCAATGTGGGTCGTTTAGTTGCAGGACTCGACAGCTTTGTACCTTGCACACCCCTTGGTGTTATGCGACTTTTAGCGCACTACCATATCGAGCCAAAAGGACTTGATGCATGCGTGGTAGGAGCAAGTAACATTGTAGGAAAACCGATGATGAACCTTCTTTTAAATGCAGGCGCAACCGTTGATATTTGCCATATCTTTACCAAAGATCTTAAAGCACATACGCAAAAAGCTGATCTTGTTATTGTAGGGGTGGGTAAACGAAATCTCATTACTGCAGATATGATTAAAGAGGGTGCCATTGTCATTGATATTGGCATCAATAAAACCGAAGAGGGACGCCTCGTGGGTGATGTCGATTATGCCAATGTCGCACCCAAATGTAGTTACATTACACCAGTACCTGGTGGCGTGGGTCCTATGACGATTGCCATGTTGTTAGAAAATACCATTAAAGCTGCCGAACAGCGCTTATAATTTAGGAAAACTATGAAAAATCTCCTCAACCGTTTTTACCACTTTTCCAACAGCTGGACAGGTACCCTTATTATCGTTTTATGTGTCATTTTCTTTGTGGCACAAGCCTTTGTCATTCCTAGTGGATCAATGATTAAAACTCTTCTGATAGGCGATCATCTTTTTGTGAAAAAATTTGTCTACGGCATTCCAACACCGCATCTTCCTTGGCTTGAGGTTCCTGTTTTGCCTGATTTTAAAGGCAATGGTCATCTTATTGAAGGAAACAGACCTGAGCGTGGAGACATTGTTGTTTTTCGCTACCCAAAAGATATCAAAGTCCATTATGTTAAACGTTGTGTTGCAACAGAAGGGGATGAAATCCTTTTCCAAGAGAAAAATCTCTACATCCACTTTAACGAGGGTGATGAATATATTAAAGCAAACTATCCTGCTGAAAAGATCAAAACAATTGCAGGTAAACTTTGGGTCAATAACCCTTATATTGAAAAATTCCATGGTATTCATTATGACGATTCCGTTGACCTCTTTCAACAAATGGTACTGCACTTAGGAGCAAATCAACTTTTCATGAAACCTGCCCAAGTACAAGAACTTCCAAGTATTTCTGGCTATGGATTTAACGCCTTTTATGCCAAAGTTGAAAAAGACAACTATTTTATGATGGGCGATAACCGCGATCATTCTAATGACAGCCGTTTTTGGGGAAGTGTCCCTTATAGCCTCATTGTCGGAAAACCTTGGTTTATCTATTTTTCATGGGATGATGACTATAAAATCAGATGGAACCGCATTGGACGCTTTGTTGAATCAATGCAATACGATGAGAACTTTTTCTAATGGAAGTTAAAATTATTGAGATCAGTGCTACCATTTTGGCTCTTATGATAGCGATTATTGGGCATGAGATCATGCATGGGTATGTCGCATATCGTTATGGCGATACGACCGCTAAATCACAAGGCCGTTTGAGTATCAACCCCATCGTTCACGTTGACCTTGTGGGAACAATCATTGTTCCAGCCGTACTCTTTTTCAGTGGTGCACCTTTTATGTTCGGTTGGGCAAAACCTGTACCGATTTATATACCCACTGTCATTAGAAATGGTGGCTATAAAGCGGCTATTTATGTCTCTTTAGCGGGTATTGCTTATAACTTTGCACTTGCACTTCTATGCGCAGGCATGTTGAGCTTTTTACCTGATCTGAGAGATGCGGGTAGCTTTATAGAAGTTTTTGTCATCTTTTTTTTAATCCAGTCACTTATTTACAACGTTGTTTTAGGACTTTTCAATCTTTATCCCATTCCACCCTTAGATGGTTCACACGCCCTCACTTATCTTGGAATTATCTTTGGATGGAACGCACTCGTGCGCTTTTATGAATCATTAGAACGTTATGGAATGATCATTCTCATTATTTTCATTGCGACACCACTTTCACACTACTTCTTTCTTCCCATTCGCTACGTTATCGGATGGTTATATTAACAGACTTTCCAAGGGGAGTCTGTTTTTGGAATTTCTAATAATCCTTGTGATATAATCGTTCCTATTACCTTATTAAAGGACGTTTCCTTGAAGTTTTTTATCGCAACCGATCATGCAGGCATTGCCATTAAACCCGATGTCATTGCAATGCTACACCATATGGGTCATGAAGTCATTGATTTAGGACCGTTTAACGATCAACGTGTCGATTATCCTGATTATGCTCATGCACTTTGTCTTGAAGTTCTTAACAATAGTTCAACACAGGGGATTCTTATCTGTGGCTCAGGCATTGGTATGAGCTTGGCAGCCAATAAACATATTGGGATTCGTGCAGCGCTCTGTCATGATGCCTATACAGCAGAAATGGCACGCGCACACAATGATGCAAATGTACTCTGTTTTGGTCAGCGTATCGTTGGACTTGGCGTGGTTGAGTCCATGCTCAAAGCGTGGTGTGCTACTTCATTTGAAGGTGGCAGACACGCTGAACGTGTTAAGAAAATAGAGTTATGAATATGGCACTTGACTGGGTTGTAGCAACGGTACTTTTTTCCGCTTGTATGTACTTATTGATTATGGTGTTTTACTTTAAAACGCTTTTACGTAAAGAGAAGCGCAGTAACATCGTCGTTAAACAAACCCTCAATGACGCCGAAGTGGTTATCCGCAAATACCAAGTGCAGTTGCAACGCTCTTTAGGTAATATTGATATTTTAAGTGATGAACTTAAAAAAGTCAAAAACGATCTCAAATCACTTCGTACACGCAACAGTCAATACCGCATGGAAGGGGATAAACTCCGCCAGCATATCAAAGAGCTTGAAGGAAAGATCGAGGCACTTTTATAAGCAATTTAGAGAGTCTCAATTTTTTTGTCCCTTTTACATGTAAATATTTTTCTGCCTCGCACGAGGCAAGCTTTAGCGCCCCAGTGGTCAACGTAGCTTTTTAAGCTTTGCTTAGAAAGTGTATTAAAATGAAAAAGGTTTTCTATGAGTTATTTAAGCGAAGCTGATAAAATTTATCTTTTAAATTCCGTTCGTGAAATCGAGGATTTCCCAAAACCAGGCATTAAATTTAAAGACATTACGACTCTTTTAGGTGATGCTAAAGCATTTACGCTTTTGATGGATCATTTGGTTGAACGTTATGCTACTATGAAAATTGATTATATTGCCGGTATTGAAAGCCGTGGATTTATCTTTGGGGCTGCTTTGGCAGCACGTCTTAAAACACGTTTTGTCCCTATTCGAAAGCCTGGCAAACTTCCCTACACAACGATCAGTGAAAAATACTCTTTGGAATATGGTGTGGATGAAGTCTGTATACACATTGATGCATTTTCAGCCATCACTACATCAAAACCAAGGGTACTCTTAATCGACGATCTTATTGCAACAGGTGGCACAGCCACAGCTGCGGTCAATCTTATCAATAAAGCAGGGGCAGAGTGTGTTGAGGCGTGCTTCGTGATCAACCTTACTTTTTTACAAGGTGATCTCGATATTAAAAAAGTTACTTCTGTCTATTCTGTATTAGAGGTATTTTAATGTATATTCCTAGAGCTTCAAAATTCGACCCTGACCAAAATGGACATTTTGGTATTTTTGGTGGACGCTTTGTTCCTGAAACATTAATGCCTGTTCTTTTAGAACTCGAGAAAGAGTACCAGAGCCTTCGCTTCAATGAAAATTTTTGGACTGAAGTTGACCACTATATGAAAGATTATGTAGGACGTCCTTCAGCACTTTATTTTGCAAAAAATATTTCTCAAGAGTTAGGTGCTAAAGTTTACCTCAAACGTGAAGACCTTAACCATACAGGTGCACATAAAATCAATAATACCATTGTTCAAGGCTTAATCGCCAAAAAAATGGGTAAAAAGCGTGTCATTGCAGAAACGGGTGCAGGACAACACGGTGTAGCAACCGCAACGGTAGCGGCTCTTTTAGGACTTGAATGTGAAGTCTTTATGGGCGAAAAAGATGTTGCGCGCCAAGAGCTTAACGTGTTCCGTATGAAACTTTTGGGTGCAAAAGTCCATTCGGTTAAAAGCGGTAGTAAAACACTTAAAGATGCGATGAATGAGGCGATTCGCTACTGGGTCACCCATGCGCGTGATACATTTTACATCATTGGAACCGTTGCAGGGCCTCATCCATACCCCATGATGGTACGTGATTTTCAAGCCATCATTGGTTACGAAGCAAAAGCACAAATTTTGGTCAAAGAAAAACGCCTTCCTGACATGGTTGTTGCCTGTATTGGCGGTGGTAGCAATGCTATGGGAATTTTCAGCCATTTCTTAGGTGAAGAAGGGGTAACCTGTATCGGTATCGAAGCAGGTGGTCTTGGCATTGACACCGATAAACACGGATGCTCTCTTGCCAAAGGAAGCCCTGGTGTATTACATGGTCAGATGAGTTACCTTCTCCAAGATGATGATGGTCAAATACTCGAAGCACACTCTATTTCAGCAGGGCTTGATTACCCTGGTATTGGACCCGAACACGCTTACCTGAAAGAGCAAGGCGTGGCAAAGTACGATCATATCACCGATCAAGAAGCACTCGATGCCTTTGTCTGGTTGAGTCGTAAAGAAGGCATTATACCTGCTTTTGAGAGTGCTCATGCCGTAGCATATTTGAAAAAAATTCCTAAAGATGAGATTAAAAATAAAGTCATTATTGTCAATCTTTCAGGACGCGGCGATAAAGACATGATGCAAGCAAAATCCATTTTGAATATTGGATGATCCGATGAGTGAATTTATGAATAAGCATTCTGGAAAAGTTTTTGCTCTTTTTATGACAATCATACTTTCGACTCTTGGCTATGTCCTCTACTTGGCTCCGGTGTCTGGATTGGAAAATAAATTTATCTACCTCATGAGAGAGTATGGCTACATCATTCTCTTCTTTTGGGGAATGCTAGAAGGAGAGATAGGGCTTGTCATGGCAGGTCTATTAACCCATACTGGCGATATGAACATTTTCATCGCAATTTTTGTTGCAGGACTGGGTGGCTTTGCAGGGGATCAAGTCTATTTTTACATTGGTCGTTTTAATAAAAAACTGGTGCATAAAAAACTCAGAAGTCAACGTCGTAAACTCGCCCTTGCACACGTTCTTTTGAAAAAACATGGCTGGCCTATTATCTTCGCACAACGTTATCTCTATGGGTTACGTACGGTTATTCCTATTTCCATAGGGCTTACACGCTACAGTGGTAAAATGTTTGCTTTGATCAATCTGATATCAGCATGGTTTTGGGCATCTTTTACGATTGTGCCTACCTGGTATTTTGGTCAAGAGATTCTCATCGTCATCCACTGGGCAAAAGAGCACTGGTATTTTGCTATTCCGATAGCCGCCATTGTAGCTGGTGGTATCTCTTATTATTTTCATAAAGTAACCGACAAGACATTTAAGGATAAACATGCAAATAGAACTACTCAATCAAAAACTAACTGAAACAACAGCAGACGTTAAAATCGTCTTTGTTATCAATAAAGATTTAACGCATTCCTGGATTAGCGATCAAGAGACGTTACAATTTTTAGGATTTAAAGGTGAGAGTGAAGAGACTCTTTTAATTCCAACAAGCAAAACACTTTATGTAGGATGTGATTCTCTTGATGCCGATGAAATTCGTTTAGCTGCGTCTAAAGCACTGGATGCGGTTAAAAAAACGAACATCAAAACGCTTGCTATTGGTACGTACTCTCATGAGTGTCCTGGCCTTAACATTAAAGCACTCGTTGAAGGTTTCATTTTAGGTAGCTATACATTTGATACGTATAAAAGTAAAAAAGAGTCTTCTAAGATTGAAAAAATAACGATCTGTTTGGAAGATTATAGTCGTACCGATGTTTCGATGGAAACAGCTAAAAAAGCCCTTCGTGCAGCTATTGCTGTAGCAGAAGCGACCAACTTCGCCAAAGAAATTATCAACGCAACACCTGAAGATATGACACCGATTGCTCTCGCCAATATTGCGCAAACATTAACCTCAATTCCAAACGTTACATGTAAAGTAATGGACGAGGTATTTTTAAAAGAGCAAGGGATGAATGCTTTCCTTGCCGTGAATCGTGCCAGCGTACACCCTCCTCGTCTTATTCATTTAACCTACAAACCTGAAAATGCTAAAAAGCGTCTGGTGTATGTGGGAAAAGGTCTAACGTACGATAGCGGTGGACTCAGCCTAAAACCGAGTGAACATATGGTGACGATGAAAGCTGACAAAAGTGGTGCAGCAGCCGTTATGTCGATCTTAAAAGCAGCAGCAACCTTAGAGCTTCCCTATGAAATTCATGCCATCATTGGTGCAACGGAGAATATGATCGGGGGTAATGCCTATAAACCCGATGACGTACTTGTTGCAAAGAACGGTAAAACCATCGAAGTACGCAATACAGACGCAGAAGGTCGCTTGGTTTTGGCAGATTGTCTGTGCTATGCACAAGAGCTTAAACCTGATCTTTTGGTCGATATGGCAACACTTACAGGTGCATGCGTCGTCGCTCTTGGTGAATACACCACAGGCATTATGGGACACAGCAGTGAACTTAAACACTCCATGCTCAAAGCTTCTACAGCCAGTGGAGAACTAAGTGGATCACTTCCGTTTAACAAATACCTTAAAAAACTTCTTAAAAGCTCCGTAGCCGATATGTCTAACATCAGCTCTAGTCGTTACGGTGGCGCTATTACGGCAGGACTCTTTTTAGATAATTTCATTGAAGAAGAAAATAAAGACAAATGGCTTCACCTAGATATTGCAGGTCCTGCTTATACTGAAAAAGCATGGGGATATAACCAATTTGGCGCAACAGGTGCAGGCATTAGAATGAATCTTTATTGGATCTTTGAAGAAAACAAAAAATAGACTTCTTGCAAAATTGTAAAAAGCTTCTGCCTCAAATGAGACAAGCTTTAAGTGCCTTAGCGGCTGTAGGTTTGTAGGCTTTGCCTAAAAGCCGTTATACAAAGAGTTCTACACGAACTCAATAGACTCGGAGTCTAATGAAACTAAAAATTGTTTTGATCGGAGCCTCCACAGGAGGCCCTGGTCACCTTAAAAAAATTCTCTCAGCGATCTCTCCAACCTATACGGGTGCGATTGTGATTGCCCAACATATGAATGCAACCTTTATTCCAAGCTTCATCAGTCAATTTCAAAATGAACTTCATTTACCCGTACATGCGGTTGACCAAAGAATGTCCTTAAAACAATCAAATATCTACATTTGCCCTCAAAATTGTCATCTGATTCGGGGTGATTTTTCACCCAGTATTGAGCCTGTCAAAGAGGGAGAAACCCCGTATAATCCAAGTATTGACACTCTTTTTTCCTCCAGTGTTGCACAGATTAAAGATACCGAAATATTGGCCGTTTTACTGACAGGCATTGGGCACGATGGCGCCAATGGGCTGAGTGAGCTTCAGAAGAATGGTGCAACGTGTATTGCCGAGAGTGAAAAAAGCGCTATTGTTTTTGGTATGCCAAAGCGCGCGGTAGAAATCAATCCCAATATTGTTGCACTCGCACTTGATGACATCATACAAACCATCAAAAAATTTGGAGAGTCCTAATGTGGTTTTGGAATAGAAAAAAAGAACCTGAAATTGTACAGAAAAATGAAGTTGCGGTGCATCAAGAGTTCAATACCTTTGGGCTTCAAGACCTTTTACACTACATTAAACGTGAGATTGGGGTGGATCTGTTTGCTAAAAACAGTGTCATCGAAACCAAGCTTCGCCTTTTTTGTGAACGTAAAGATATCTATAGTTTTCGCAAACTCTTTGAAATTCTACAATACGACAAAGCACTCAGACAAGATTTAATCGATCTTGTTACGGTTAATGAAACCTACTTTTACCGTGAAGAGTCTCAACTGGATATGGCTGTCACCTTTGCGCTTGCCATTCCCAATGTCAAAATTCTCTGTGCCCCCTGCGCTTCAGGCGAAGAAGTTTATTCACTTTCTATGATGCTTCAAGAACGTAGACGCGAACCAAGAGAATTTAGTATTACTGGCATTGACATCAATTCTGAAGCGATTGATAAAGCCCAAAAAGGACTCTTTTCTGAACGCTCTTTGCATAAATTAGAAGCGCGCCTGAAAGAGAAATTTTTTACCCAAGATGATCGCTATTATCGCGTCAAAAAAGAGTATTTTACGTCTATCTCTTTTACAAAAGTCAATATTTTTGAGCATGATTTTCTCTCATTGGGGAAGTATGATATTATCTTTTCACGCAATATGCTCATCTATTTCGATGACGATTTTCGCCTTAAAACCATTGAGCGCTTTGCCACACTTCTTAAGCCTGAGGGCAAGCTCTTTTTAGGACATGCTGACATCATTCCTGAAAATAACTATTTTACCAAACATACGGACAATCGTCTCTCTTACTATGTAAAGAAGTCCTAAACTTCTTTACATGTAAAACGATTTACAGTGTTTTAACAAAAGCACTGACCTCTTTAAACTGTGGATGAAGGGCACTTTGCAGTAACTCAAAAAGAAGGGACTCTGTGGTGCCAAGGCTTGCTCCTTCTTGCTCCATACGACGAAGCGCCATTTCATGATCATACGCTTTTCGCGAGCCCATTGCATCCGCACATACGATTACTTCAAACCCTGCATCTAAAAGATCAAGTACGCTTTGTAAAACACATACATGACTCTCCACGCCTGCAACAATCACACACTTTACATGTAATGCTTCCAACGCCTCTGTGACTTCGCTGTTTTGATAACAGCTAAAAGTACATTTTTCATAAATCGTCGTTTTACCTAAAAGAGAGTGCACAGAGGAGATCGTTTCGCCAAGACCCTTCGTGTATTGTTGATTGCAAAGAATGGGAATTTCTAAGGTTTTAAGTCCTTGCAGAAGCACAAGGAGATGTTTTTCAATCTGTTCATAATTGTGAATATGCCCAAAAAGACGTTCTTGAACATCCACCAGAAGCATGGCTGTTTGCTTGGAATAAAGGCGCATGAATCCTCCTTACTTTTAAGTATTATCATAACCTACTCACTCTTAATTAAGTGATGCTAGATTACAATAAATTTTTATTTTGAAAATACGGGGGATTTATGGCAACATCCGTGCTGATATTACCAGGGTATCAAGGCTCAGGCGAAACACATTGGCAAACCTATTGGGAGAAAAAACATCCCGATTTTAAGCGCATTGAACAAAACGATTGGAATCATCCTATCTGTGATGAGTGGGTTCAAAACGTTGAAATTGCTGTTAAAAATGCCGGTAAAGACGTCATCATTGTTTCACATAGCATTGGGTGTTTAGTGGTTGCACACTGGGCGGCAACGGCACATCATTCACCTCTAAAAGGAGCATTGATTGTTGCCCCACCTAATCCCAAAGAGGCAGCTTTTCCAAGCATTGCCGAAGGGTTTGAACATACGCCTCTGCAACCCTTTCATTTTCCAAGCATTATTGTTGCGAGTAGTAATGACCCTTACGCAAGCTTAGCGTATTCAAAACAAATGGCAGATGCGTGGGGAAGTTCTTTGGTCAATGTGGGTGAAAAAGGGCATATCAACACCGCCAGTAATCTTGGACTTTGGGAAGAAGGTTTGAGATTTTTAGAACAATTACGTCGTGACTAAGAAGCCTCTAAAAGAGGATTCTTACATTAACAACTGCAGTCTTGACCGCGCGCATTCACCATCTCGATTTTATCCTCGCTATTGGGAACAAGGCATAAAAATTCATAATCTTCATCGCCGATCACTTGGTATGAATGTGCCACTCCAGCGGGAACAAAAATGATGTCATCTTTCACGGCGATAAAACTCTCATCGCCCAATTGAACACGTGCTTTACCCTTTAAAACATACTGTTCATGCTCAACGACATTGGTATGAAAGGGCATATGTCCCTCTTTTTTAATGACAAATTTACGCATGGCAAAATTGGGTGCAACTTCAGGAGAGATCAGCATCTGCATACTCGCACCCTCACCTGCTTGAAGCGGCGTGCTTGGAATTTCACTGAGAGATTTTTTCATCGATTGTCCTTTACATGTAAAATGAATAAACGTTATTTTAACTCAAATTTTAACGCTTCTAACCTTGCAATTCTATCTTCCGTGGAGGGATGGGTTGAAAAAAGTGATGCAAATGAGATATCTTTGCCCGAAAAAGGGTTGATGATAAACATATGCGCACTTTCAGGCGTCGCTTCGTGTACCATGCCTTGAGCATTATAATTAGTAAGCTTTGCCAGTGCACTTTGCAGCCATTCAGGATGCGCTGTCAAACGAGCAGAACCCTCATCTGCCATGTATTCGCGGTTACGGCTAATTGCCATCTGAATCACTGCCGCCGCAAGGGGCAAAATAATCGCAAGGGCAATCATCACGATAGGATTGGGTCTATTTTCCCTATCACCTCCAAAGATAGCTCCAAATTGCATCATATTGGCGATCACTCCAATCGCACCCGCAATCGTTGCAGCAATGGTTCCAACTAAAATGTCATAATGCCTGACGTGGCTCATTTCATGCGCTAAAACAGCTTCTACTTCCTCATCGTCTAAAAGCTGTAAAAGCCCTTCGGTTACCGCCACTGCAGCATGAGAGGGATTGCGCCCCGTTGCAAAGGCATTTGGAATGGAATCAGGGATGATGTAGATTTGAGGCAAAGGCAGATTGGCTTTTTGGCTGATACGCTCGACAATAGCGTAAAGTCCATTGGCAGCTTCACGCGTTACAGGCACCGCATTGTAATGACGAAGCACCAATGTATCAGAGTAAAAATAGCTTACAAAGTTCATAATACCCGCTAGTACGAGTGCTATCATCATCCCTTGCGTTCCGCCCATCATGCCACCAACCCACACAAACAACAGTGTCATCAAGGTCAATAATACAACGGTTTTTACCACTTCCATGGACATTCTCCTTTAAAAATTCATTACTCTATTTTAGCTAACTTTGGTAAATAGTTTTTACATGTAAAGCGTTGTGCTATAATGGCGCAATAAAAAATAAGGACGTACGTTGAGATTGCCTCAGGGCTTTGGTAAAAAAGGCTACTTTTCTCTTGCTGCTATACAAGCTTCGACCAGTGAAGTCAAAACCAAACGCCAACACGCACGCCTATTGCACATCACTCGACTCTTTGCCGATACCTGCGAACCCCAAGAGGTGGAAGACGATCCGCCACCGCTTAGCACTGCCTTTTTAGGATTTATATCATCCTATCGCCCCAGACTTTGCAAATGCAGTAGGTTGTTCGCAAAGCGCGCCCACTCCGCCATCAAACGTGCCAAAAAAAGACGTAAATGCAACTGCCACTCTCGCTACTTTAGCTTCCGCCGAACCGGTGTTCACCCTCCACAATTTCCTTTATCATTACAACCATCCAACAACGAGCTTTGCCACGCATTGAAGCTGGCTTAATTTTCTCAAAAAAGCACTCCTTTTTTGAGCTGTAAAGATACAAGGAAAAAAAGTATGTCAAAAACCTATGTTACAGGTTTCCCTCGCATTGGGGAAAAACGTGAGCTCAAATTTGCATTAGAAGCGTATTGGGCGGGAAATTCCTCTTTTGAAGAGGTTCAAACCGTTGCTAAAACCTTACGCCAACGCCATTGGAATTATCAAAAAGAGCGTCACATCGATTTTATATCGTGCAATGACTTTAGCCTATATGACATTATGCTTGATACCATTGTGATGTTAGGCGCTATTCCTCCACGTTTCCAAGGCATCGAAGATAAAACCGAGCGCTATTTTGCAATGGCAAGGGGCGATGCGCAACGCTCCGCAATGGAAATGACCAAGTGGTTTAACACCAATTACCACTACATCGTTCCCGAGATTCACGCACATATGGTGTTCAAAGTCGACATTTCAAAAATTGCTGATGAATACATTGAAGCCAAAGCACTTGGTTTTGAACCTAAGATCAACCTTATCGGACCACTCACCTTTTTAGCGCTTTGCAATCCCGTCGATGGAAGTGACTTGTTTGGTTTTTTTGATGATGTCGTGGAAGCATACGCTAAAGTGCTCCAAGCCATTTCAAGTTTGGGTGAAAACATTATCGTTCAGTTCGATGAACCACTCTTTGCCAAAACGTTGGAACCCAAATTTTTAAGCCTGCTCAAAATTGCTTATGAAAGTTTAGGCTCGGTGAGTAAATCGCTTAAAATCGCGGTAGTCACCTACTTTGATCGCGCCAATGAAGCGGTGGAAATCTTGGGAAATTGCCCTATTTGGGCGATTGGGCTTGATTTTGTTTACGGCGAAGAGAACCTTGATGCCCTTTTACATGTAAACGGTAAAATGCTTATCGCTGGTGTCATTGATGGGCGTAATGTTTGGAAAAATAACGCTTCTAAAACGTATGCATTGCTGGAAAAAATAAGCGAAAAAATTGATCCTAAGCAGATCATTATTTCGACTTCATGCTCTCTTTTACATGTGCCTTTTTCAACTCGTTTTGAAGAAAAATTGGCACCAAAAGTCAAAAATCGTCTCAGTTTTGCACTTGAAAAACTCGAAGAGTTAGAGCAGATCAACACGCTTTGGGAGAAAAGAGAAAAACCTGAAGCAAGCACTTGCACAAAGAATGCACCAACGCTTAAAAACAGTGGCATTGCTTACACAAGATCAGCCTATGCAACCCGTTTTGCTTTACAACAAAAAGCACTAAAGTTACCGCTTTTTCCAACAACCACCATCGGCTCATTTCCGCAAACCAAAGAGACCAGAGCGGTTCGCAATGCCTTTAAAAAAGGTGAAATTTCACGCGAGCAGTACGAGACCTCGTTAAAAGAGTCCATCAAAGAATGCGTTGAGTTTCAAGAAGCATTGGGGCTTGATGTTCTTGTGCATGGTGAGTTCGAGCGTAATGACATGGTTGAGTACTTTGGCGAACTCCTAGAGGGCTTTGCCTTTAGCGCCAACGGTTGGGTGCAAAGTTACGGTAGCCGTTGCGTTAAGCCACCACTTTTATACGGCAAAGTGAGTCGAAAACAAGCGCTTAGCGTTGACTGGACCGTTTACGCGCAAAGCTTAACAGACAAACCAATGAAGGGCATGCTCACAGGGCCTGTGACGATTTTGAACTGGTCATTTGTTCGCGATGACATTCCTAAAAGCGAGGTCGCCTACGAAGTCGCCACCGCTATTGCCGAAGAGGTCGATGAGCTTCAACGTCACGACATCAAGATCATCCAAGTCGATGAAGCGGCGTTCAAAGAGGGCTATCCATTGCGCGCTGAGAAGATCAAAGCGTATGAAAAATGGGCAGTTGAGAGCTTTAAAGCCTCCGTGGGCACGGCGTGGGATCAAACCCAAATTCACACCCACATGTGTTACAGCAACTTCAACGACATCATCGACACGATCGAGCGCATGGATGCCGATGTCATCACCATCGAGACCTCACGCAGTGGCAATAAACTGCTCAAAGTCTTCCAAAAAGCAAACTACAAAGCGCAAATAGGACCAGGCGTCTACGACATCCATTCGCCTCGTGTACCCAGTGTAGAAGAGATGAGCGAGCAGATCAAAGCGTTCTTGCAAGTGCTTCCTAAAGAGCAACTCTGGATCAACCCCGATTGCGGGCTTAAAACCAGAGGATGGAGTGAAACCAAAGCGGCACTAGCCAATATGATTAAAGCCGTGCATTTAGCGCGATAAGGCTTAACACGAGAGGAGCGTTTTCCTCTCGTGAAATCTTTCAACATCTCCTTTTGCGCGTTTACATGTAAAGCTTGACATTTAAAAAAATTATAATTATACTTGCGGCGCTATGAAGACATCCCAACGCTATCACGGTGGGGCGTTGGCTACAGACAACCTCTTTCAAAGCATAAACAAAACAATTTTAAAGGATTTCTATGTGTATCGAAAACATATTTGCAAAATATGAAAATAAAGATATTGCCAGTCTCGTCTTACGCGTATCGGTTTCTGCATTGATGCTTTTTCACGGCATTTCAAAATTTCAAGGAGGCATTGATGGTATCAAAGAGTTGGTCGTAAGCTTTGGACTGCCCTCGTTGCTTGCATATGGTGTTTACGTCGGCGAGATTTTTATGCCACTACTGCTTATCCTCGGATTATTGACACGCGTGAGTGCTCTAATATTTGGGGCAACAATGCTCTTTGCCATTGCGCTCGCGCACAGCGACATGCTTTTTGCAATCGATACGGAAACGGGAGGACTGATAATCGAATTACCACTTCTGTATCTAATCGCAGCAATCACCCTCTTCTTCCTCGGTGCTGGAAAATTCAGCATAGACGCGAAACTCCAACAATGCCCTTGCCGTTTTAAAAAAGCGTAAGGTATCTGCACAAAAAGGCATGCAAAGTGCCTTTTGTGCAAGATTTAGAGCTTTACATGTAAAGCTATTTAGTGTGTGATTTCCTCAAAACTATTGTAAACTGCTTTATCCGTCTCTTTTGTATTTTCACTATTTCTATATTAAATTACCAATACCATATTGTTTTTTTCTAATAAACCACCCTAACCATTCAATTAAATTAATCATTGGAAACATACACTCATAATTTTCACATCCTATTTTGGGACTTGTTGATACTTGAGGTAATGAAATTCCACTATATTTTCTATACAATGTCAATTTTCCTTCATGTAAATATTGACTTCGTATTTCATAAAATTTTTTAAATACTGATATTAAATGTTCTGGAAAATCTTGTTCCAGTAGTGCTAAAACTTTATTTTGAATAGAAAAAACTTTTTGATTACAAGATGGGCATGTCTTTTTTGAATGAGTTTCTAGTTCTGTTAAAGCTTCTATACTAGACATAAACTGAGCAACTATTAATTCTGTCTGCATTTGCTTTTGTTGAAGCATTAAGCTATGTTTGAAATGATGAGATGCTCTTAATAGAATATTTAAGTCTTTAGAATTTTTTTGTTCAATAATTTTACACAATAATTTTTTTGCATATTCTGGTAGAATGAAATGCGAATCAAGTAAAGGATAATCATCCATCCAATTTTCATCTTCTTGTTTTTTTGAAGATATACCTTCTTCTAACTTTATCAAATCCTTTACAAAACATACTTTTTGAATTTCAATAGTTGAATTTGTTTGTGTAGATAAGAAAGATGCTATTTTTTCAAATAGTTCTAGTACTTCTTCAGATATTTGCTGTTTACAAAAACCCTTGATTGCAAAATCTAGATACTGTTTATCGTCAATACAATACATTGTCATATTTTGATACATAAATGGATAAAAATACCTAATACCTCTAAAAGACTCTATGGAAAATTGAACTTGCACATAAAAAATTTGTTTTTTTAGCTTTTTTCTTTCAGTATCAATTTGTGTTAGATATTCTCTTTCTTGCTCTGTTATTTGTGCATTATCTTGTCTAGTTAAAATTACTTTTTGAACAGTATTACTTCGTGAAACATAGAAATTTACTTCATAATTTATTGATAAATGATGAACATACATAAAACCAACAAAGATACTATTT
>JAVHRG010000089.1:0-4536 GCA_036171535.1 Sulfurospirillum sp.
TGAAATTTATCATTGATCGCTTTGATGGCAAAAAAAATTATCAACAAACCTATACGTTAGAAAAAAAAGATATTGAAGCATTAACATTGCTTGGTACATTACTTTTCATTAAACAACATTTAGATCTCACACTCAATTTCACAGCATCGTGTCGTATGGCAATTTGTGGAGCTTGTGGTGTGCGTGTCAATGGTCATTCCTATCTTGGTTGCGACACTAAAATGACAGAGCTTTTTGAAGAGTATGGAGATACTGAAGCATTTCGTATCTCACCACTGGCAAATTACACCGTGCTTTCTGATCTTGTCGTAGATTGGGAACCTGCAATCGAGAATTTACGTAAAATAAAACCAGGTCTAGTGGCTAAAGATAAATTCTCAGAAAAAGAGGGTTGTGTTCAAAATCAGGAAGAGTATGACCGTATTGTCAAACAGTGGGATTGTATTTTATGCGGTGTATGTGCTTCTGAGTGTAATAAACTCACCGCAGATCGCTCTGATTATATGGAACCGTTTGTCTTTACACAAGCGTGGCGTGTGGCGAACGATTCACGTTCAAAAGATCCAATGATCCATACAAAACCAGCGGTTATAAATGGTCTATGGAATTGTGTTCACTGTCAAGAGTGTGCCAATCGTTGTCCAAAACATATAAGTGCTGCGGATGATATTGCAGGACTACGTGCATTAGCGTTGAGAAAAGGCTTGAACAGCGGCGTTGGCCCAGCGCATGCTAAATCGTTCTATACAGATTTAGTGGAAGACTCAGGAAGATTGAATGAAATTCGTCTAGCCCTTAGAACAGAAGGTATGAGCACCGCACTTCGTGCAGGAACAGCCATTACGCTTATGCGTGCAGGCAAAATGAATCCACTCGAAGTATTTGGTAGTCATGAGATTGAAGGGCATAAAGACTTAGTAAAAATGATTGAAGCAGCACACGCTGCAAACAAGGAGTAATGTATGCAAAACGAATTTGCTTTTTTCCCCGGATGCGTGCTTACTCAAGCCGCTATCGAAGCTAAAATGTCTATTGAGGCAATAGCCCCTATATTGGGTATTAAACTTAAAGAGATTAAAGGATGGAGCTGTTGTGGTGCTTCTCAAGCACAAGATGTTGATCCATTGGCAACTTTAGTTGCCAATGCCCGCAACCTAGCCCTTGCTGAGCAAATGAAATTGCCAGTGCTCACAACATGTAGTACCTGTTTATTGATGTTACGTCGCGCAAAAGCACAGCTTGATGGTGGTGAAAAAGAGCGTATCAATACGTTCCTTGCAAAAGGGAATATGAACTATCAAGGTACGAGTGAAGTGACAAGCCTTCTTTGGGTATTGGCTCAAAATGCAGAGCTTATTAAATCTAAAGTAAAAAAACCTCTTTCAGGTCTTAAAGTAGCGGTTTTCTATGGTTGCCATAGTGTCAGACCTGAAAAAGATCTAGGTTTTGAGAGTTCTGTGAATCCAACCAGCTTTGAAACAGTTGTTAAAGCGCTGGGAGCAGAGGTGGTACCTTTTGAAAAACGTTTGGATTGTTGTGGGTTCCATGCTGTCTATCCAGCAGAGAAGTCTGCTATGAAAATGACCAGTGGCAGTATTAACAGCGCTGCTGAGTCTAAAGCCGATTGTGTTGTAACGCCATGTCCTTTGTGTCAAATGCAATTAGACATCTATCAAGAGGATGCGCAAGATACAACAAAATCAAAAGCACGTGTTCCAGTCCTTCACCTTTCACAATTGGTAGGTTTAGCGCTGGGTGTTCCTGCTAAACAATTGGGTCTTGATTACAACGTTATGAATACGAGTAAATTAGGCTAACTCACTGCAACAGCTCTTTTGCGACGGGACATCAATATAAAGAGCTGCTATTTTAATATCAAAATAATATCTAAAAACATAAAGGAGACAATTATGAAATTAGTAAAATTTAGCTTGGTGGCTATGGTCGTTGCAGGTCTTGCATCGAGTTCATTTGCGGCATCAGATACACTTGCTGATGCATTCAAAAATGGTAAAGTAAGCGGTGAGCTTAGAGCATGGTATTTTGATAAAGATACAGAAAAGCTTGATTCTTCATCTAAGCCAACAAAAGTTATGAAAGATACAGATAAAACGGGTGATATCCTTAATACTGTAGCAATTTTAAATTATGTAACCGATACATTTTATGGATTGAACCTCGGGACGACGATGGTAGCGAGTGCTGCACCGTTTGCGGATGCAGAAGGTCACACCGCATATGCAAGCGATATGTGGGGTTCAGGAGCAGTTCTCTCTGAAGCGTATTTAGGCTACACCATTGGTAAGACTAAAGCAAAAATTGGTCGCCAATACATCTCAACACCACTTGTAAACGGCAGTGGTTCACGTATTGTCAAAGAGTCATTTGAGGGTGCAACAATTGTTAATACGGACATTCCTTCAACAACGTTGATAGCAGGATTTATCGATAAGTTTCAATCACGAACAAGTTATCAAACAAAAGGCGATGTGGGTGGTGATGCTCCAAGCTTTGAGAAACGTGCGATTTTTAACGGTATTTCTGCATCAGATACCTTTCAATTTGACAATGCCTATACTGTTGCAGTGATTAACAAATCGATTCCAAATCTTACGTTAACAGGTCAATATGCTCAGGTGGGTGATATTGTTGCCACTAATACAAAAGATGTTAATCTCTATTATGCAGATGCAAACTATGCCCTTCCAATGAATGGGTTTAAATTAGGTTTTTATTTGAACTATCGTGGAGCTGAGACAGATTTAGTCTCTGGAACGGGTGCAGATGCTATCTATTTTGATGGTGCACAAACAGCAGGACGCATTTCAATGAGTGAGTTAGCTGGCTTTGGTTTAGCCTTTACTGCTGCAAGCAACAGTAAAGATAGTGCTGTTATCGCAGGTATGGGTAATGGTGCTGTGAGTAGTACTGCAACATTAGTCAAAGCGAGTAGCCCATCTTTACGTGCCAATACTGATTCTTACCGTGTTGATTTTACTTATGACTTTTCTAAGGTGGGGGTTACAGGACTTACATCAATTTTACAATATGGTTTAGCAAATCAAGATCGCGTCAAAAGTGCATCAACGAGTGCAGACTATACCTCTTATGCAGGAGGTATCATGTATGCTGTGCCAGTGGTCAAAGGGCTAAGTTTAGAGCTTATCTATGAAAAACAAGAGATCGAAACAACACGTTATTCAAACAATACCAAGTTTACAGCAGACTTGGATGAGTTGAGATTTAAAGCAAACTACAAATTTTAAACTGGAATTGGGGTAAAGTGATTTTGCCCCAATCTTTACATGTAAAAATGAATGGCTGTGCAAACAACTGTATCTTATGATATTTCAGAGTACAAGGATAGACTATGACTCTCTCTAAACAACTCCTTTTAATGTTATTGTCTGCAATTTTGGGTGCATCTATTATCTTTGGCATTAGCCTTTCTAAGATGGATCAAATTTACACTACTACGACGACATGTCAAAAAAACACATTACCCAGTATGCTGATACTCGATGATATGCAAAGAGGGTTTTACCGCATTAGGCTTTTATTGTGGGAACATATCGGCACAGACATTCAGAATAAAGACGAAATAAAAATACTGGATGAGCGATACCATCTGTACAGGGGAGAATTCGAAAATAACTTAAAAAATTATGAAGTGTTACTCTCTGATGCAAAAGAGAAAGAAATTTATGAAAAAGAGAAACAACTCTATGCTATCTATATAGCTATGGCAGATAAAGTATTGCAATTATCAAGAGAAGATAAAAAAGCAGAAGCAAAAGATTTTATGCTTACAAATCGTAAGATGTCACGCAATCTTACTGACACAGTTGATGAACACATCAATTACACTAAAAAACTTTCAGAAAATAATGCTCTTATAGCGCAAGATACCAAACAGAATGCAAGCATTGAGATGACCCTTGTCATCGCTTTAATTATTGGCTCAACGATTTTCTTAAGTATCCTTATCCGAAACAACATTATACAAGGGGTGCACCTCATTCGAGATAGCATCACCCATTTTGTCCGTACAAAAGAGTTAAAATTTAGAATCACTTATGTAAAAAATAATGAAATTAAAGAGATTGTAAATAGCTTTAATGATTTAGTGACGACGCTAGAATATACCATTGTCGATGCCAAAAATTCTTCTAATGAAAATGCTTCTGTATCACATGAACTCAGTGCCACCAGTATGCAAATAGGACGCAATGCGGAACAAAGTTCGGCCATTGTGGCAAGTACTATTCAAGAAATTGAAACTATCAAAACCTTTGTTCAAGAGACCGCTACCCTTTCTGAAATGTTGAAACAAAGTATTGCAACCGCAGGAAATAGACTGGAGAATGCTAAAAATGAAGTCATAGCGCTTCGTGGAGAGATGGATCAAGCCAGCCAATCAGAATCTGCCCTTGCTCAAAAACTAGAACAAATGAGTCATGAAGCCGAACAAGTCAAACAAATCTTAATCGTGATCTCTGATATTGCCGATCAAACCAATCTTCTTGCCCTTAATGC
>JAVHRG010000090.1:0-4513 GCA_036171535.1 Sulfurospirillum sp.
CTTCGTTATCGTTATTTTAGGTATCTTGGCAGCCGTGGCTTTGCCAAGATTGACATCAACAGCGACAGATGCAAAAATAGCTGCTGCTGAAGCATTTATTGGTACGCTTAATCGTTCGGTTGCTCCAGCAATGTGGTCACGTTCCATGCGAGATAGTAATGGTTCTATTAGTGGTGCAGCAGGTGCAGCGAATCATTTTACATTATCTGATTATACGGATGTGCCTAAAGGAGTTACTGTAACTTTAACAAACTGTGTCTCTCATACTCTTTCTGCACCTTCAGATACGGGTACATTTGATACGACAGCATTACCAGTATCAGAAAAAATTTATTGTCTTGATGGTAATAGTACTTCTGCCCCTCGTTTTGGATTTTGGGCTGCAGGACAAACAGATTTGAATTCTTCTGTTCAAAGCAATAAAACACACTAATAAATATAAAGAGGAAGGTATTATACTTTCCTCTTATCAATTTTTTCAAAAGGTTATTAGTGCAAAAAGCGTTTACAATGATAGAACTTATTTTTGTTATCGTTATATTAGGTATTCTTACGACCATTGCTATTCCAAAATTTGCTGGCGTACGTGAAGATGCTATTATCTCAAAAGGTAAAGCAGAAGTGGCCTCAATTCGTGGTGGCATTGCACTTCTAAGATCACAAAAATTATTAGAAGGCAATACTACTCGGCCACAAAAACTTGATGATACTATTAACAGTACACATGAAACACCATTGTTTAATGGTGGTACTCAAGGAAATATTCTTTCTTCACCTATTTATGCAATGAAAGCAAATGGCAGTGATGGTTGGTATAAAATTAGCGATACACAATATAATTAATATATCAGTGGCACGCCAGTGCAATTTATATATACACCTAATGCAGGTACATTTGATTGCAATGCAAGTGCTGCAACGACGGGTACAAATTGTAAATATTTAACGCGATAGAATGTGTTGTTTTACTACCATATCGCTCTTTTAAAATCCCCACTTTCGCCTTTAACCTATCAGTCGGAGCAATCGCTTCCTTTAGGTGCTATCGTTGAAGTCACACTTTCCAAGCGAACCACACAAGGTGTGGTGATAGCCGAAGTTGAAAAACCTTCTTTTGAGTGTGAATCTATCTCTTTTACATGTAAAACCTTTTACCCTCCCAAAACACTTGAGCTTGCTCGTTTTATCGCCGAGTATTACGTCTGTTCACCCGGTGAAGCACTAAGCCTTTTTGTACCGTATACTCACAATGCTTTACATGTAAACGAAAAAATTACGATAGATATAACACTTTCCACCGAACAACACAAGGCATATGACTTTATCGAAGCGCATTCTACGTCACTGCTTTTTGGCGATACAGGAAGTGGCAAAACCGAAATCTATATGAAACTCTTTGAAAAAACGGTCAATGAGGGCAAACAGGCTATCTTCTTACTTCCAGAGATTGGGTTGACACCTCAGATGAAAAACCGTTTGAAGCATCATTTTGGTACACACGTTGCTATTTGGCACTCAAAGATTAGTGCAAAGAAAAAAGAGCAGATACTGAATGCCCTTGCGGAAGGTAAAATTTCCATCATCGCAGGCACACGCTCCGCACTTTTCTTACCGTTGGAGCACTTAGGCTTGATTGTGGTCGATGAAGAGCATGATGAGAGTTACAAATCAGGTAATCGCCCTCGTTACAATGCTAAAGATTTAGCACTCCTTTTTGGGCAAAAACTGGGTTGTAAAGTGCTCTTAGGCTCTGCAACGCCTACGTTAGGTAGTTTTTACAAAATTCCAACCTTTAGGCTTAAGGGCACTTTTTTTGAGTCACAAAGTTACATCATGTACGATGATGGCGAGCATGGACTCAGTTTTAAGATGACACAGGCAATTCAAAAAGCACTCGATGCACACAAGCAAGTTATCGTCTTTTTGCCGACACGCGCGAACTTTAAGTACATTACATGTAAAAACTGTGGCGCGAATGTCGAGTGCCCGTTTTGCAGTGTGGGGATGAGTCTTCACCATAATATGAACGCACTCAAATGTCACTACTGCAACTACACCGAAGTCATTCCCAAAGTCTGTCCCAAATGTGGGTGTGAAGATATTGTCGCAACGCGCATGGGAACGGCGGAAGTAAGTCAAAAGCTGAGCGAGCATTTTTCTGAACATGTGGTGCAACAGTTTGACCGCGATGAAGTGAGAACAGAGAAAAAACTCTCCGATATTTTGAATGATTTTAATGAGCATAAGATCGACATAATGGTTGGTACACAGATGCTCAGTAAAGGGCATGACTATCATGGAGTTGGGCTTGCTGTCATTCTTGGGGTGGACGCACTTTTAGGTATGAATGATTTTAGATCACGTGAAAAAACGCTTGCCTTGGTACTCCAAATTGCAGGAAGGGCAGGGCGAAAAGGGTACGGTGAAGTGCTGATTCAGAGTAAAAACAGCGACTTCTTCAAACAGTATTTGAGCGACTTTGAACAGTTTTTAAAGGATGAATTGGTATTTCGAAAAGGACTTTACCCGCCCTTTAAAAAGATGCTCAGACTCATGAGTTCTCATGTAAAAGATGAAAAAGCCAAAGCATTGATCGACCAAGTTGCGCTCATCGCGCAAAATTTTCCTCAAGTCGAAGTGGTGGGATTTGGCAAAGCGAACATTGCAAAAATTGCGAACAAATACCGTTATGAACTTTTAGCACGCAGTGACTCCAGTAAAGCGTTACTTGAATTAGCACATGCAGTTAAACTCTTACATGTAGAAGCGGATATCGATCCGTTATCATTTTCCTAACATATTTTAAGGGATACATCCCCGACACCCCCTAAAGCTTCATAAAACTTGTTTTATGAGAATGATGCATTTTTAACATTAGTTCTTAAATCTACTCGTTGTATAATCTTCTAAAACTATATGTTGGATTTTAAAATGATAAAACGATACCCAACCAAACAAATTTTTGTAGGCAATGTGCCCATCGGTGGCAATGCCAAAATTCCCGTACAGTCGATGACATTTTCCAAAACCCATGATGTGGAAGCAACTGTAGAGCAAATTAGACGGCTTCATTTTGCAGGCTGTGACATCGTGCGTGTGGCAGTGCCTGATTACGATGATGCCCACGCGCTTAAAGCGATTAAAGAGCGTTCCACATTGCCGATTGTTGCGGACATTCACTTTAATTACCGTTTGGCACTGATTGCTGCGGAAGTGGTGGATTGTATTCGCATCAATCCTGGCAATATTGGCAATAAAGATCGTGTTAAAGAGGTTGTCAAAGCATGCAATGAACGGGGAATCCCCATTCGTATTGGCGTAAACAGCGGAAGTTTGGAAAAAGAGTTTGATGAAAAGTATGGATCCACCGCAAAAGGTATGGTCGAATCGGCTTTGTATAACATCAAATACCTAGAAGATTTGGGCTTTACCAATATGAAAGTCTCTTTAAAAGCGAGTGATGTTGCGCGTACCGTCGAAGCGTACCGTATGCTGAGACCTCTTGTTGAGTATCCCTTTCATTTGGGTGTCACAGAAGCAGGAACGTTGTTTCACTCCACGATCAAATCTTCTATCGCTTTGGGTTCTCTTTTATTGGATGGTATTGGCGATACGATGCGTGTTTCGATTACAGGTGAACTTGAAGAAGAGATCAAAGTTGGACGCGCTATTTTGAAAGATAGCGGTGTGGAAGCGGAAGGCATTAACATCATCTCCTGCCCAACCTGCGGACGTTTAGAAGCCAATCTTGTCAATGCTGTAGCCGAAGTCGAGCGCCGCACGAAACACATCAAAGCACCGCTGAATATCTCAGTCATGGGTTGTGTGGTCAATGCCATTGGAGAAGCCAAACATGCTGATGTGGCGATTGCTTTTGGAAAAGGACAAGGACTGGTCATGGTCAAAGGCGAAGTTATTGCAAAACTCAAAGAAGAAGACCTTGTGGATAAATTTTTAGAAGCCGTTGAGCTTGCCGCCAAGGAGTATAAAGCATGAATAATCTGCACAATGTCAACATAGAGCGTTCCGTTTTAAGCTCAATTTTGTTTAATCCTGCAACGTTTGAAGATATTGCTGCCGTTATATCTGCGAAAGATTTTTATTTGCCCAGTCATCGTTATATTTACGAAGCAATGGAGGCGTGCGAGAGAGATGACCTTCCGATTGATGAGGAATTTATCAAGAAAAAGCTCAATCAACTAGGTCGTTTTGACGAAGATGCAATGTTGGAGATTCTCTCTACCAATCCTCTTCCTGCGACCAAAGCGTACGTGGAAGAGATTCGTGAAAAAGCGATCAAACGTGAGCTTGTGCAGTTGACAAGCGACATTAAAGAAATTGCTGTTGAGAAAGATTTACCTTCGAATGAAGTGGTGGATTTGGTTCAACAAAAGCTCTATCAGATTACGCAAGAGAATGGAAGTAAAGAGTTTCGTGAATCACCTGAAATGACGCATGCGACCATCGCGCATATTCATGAGATGAAAAAACGTGGCAATTCGGGCGTTATCGG
>JAVHRG010000091.1:0-4505 GCA_036171535.1 Sulfurospirillum sp.
GCCAGCCAAAGCTCGCTTCAATCCAGTCCATTGGAATTTTCCCCAGCGTGAAGGTTAACTGAAACAATCCCCACATCAAAAAGATAAAGATAGGGAGCCCTAAAAGCTTATGAATCAAAATCGCATCAATCGTCTGTGTGAGATTTTTGCGTATTACTTTGGTAACATGAAGCACTTCGGCACTGAGTCCCGCCGTAAATGCGCTGTGTTGGCGGTTAATGATCTCATCGATCTCTTCACTTTGAGCGTACATGTAAACATGTCCAAGCGCATTATTAAGAATAGGATGTAGCTCAACATACAGAGGTTGTTCATGCATTAGCGCGTAAATTTCTCTTTTTTGCCATAGAAGCCCCACTGCAATTTGACGGTTGGTAAAATGAGGCGCTGTAAAATGTTTATCCTCTAAAAAACGTACAATCGTTTGGAGCTGTTCTTCGACTTCATCGCTGTAAACAAGCTTAGGCGCAATGAACGCATTTTTGGTTACATGTAAAACCTGATCGATCAATATTTCAATGTTCGTTTTAGTTTTAGAAGAGACGCGTACGCAAGGAACTGAGAGAATTTTCCTCATAGCCTCTGCATCAATGTCAATCCCTTCTTTAATGGCTTCATCGTCCATATTCAGAGCAATCACCATCTTCTTTTGAAGTTCCATTAACTCAGTTGTGAGCATTAAATTGCGTTCCAAGTTGGTAGAATCGACAACATTTAATATGAGATCGTATTCGCCTTTTTGTAAAAAGTCTTTGGTGACTTTCTCATCGGCAGAAAAATCTTCCAGTGAATAAAGACCGGGAAGATCAATAAACTCAATCGCAAAATCTTCCGTTTTTAAGCGTGCCGTTGCTTTTTCAACCGTGACACCCGCAAAGTTACCGATTTTGAGGTTTGATCCACTCATAGCGTTGGCAAGATGGCTTTTGCCCACATTGGGTTGCCCGACAAGAGCAATGACTATTTTTTTCACTACGCGACCTCCACTTCGATGAGTTTCGCTTCTTCGAAACGCAAAGCAATAGAGCTATAACCCAGTGAAACTTTGATCGTATTTTTTTGAAGGCTTGTTTCGACCACTTCAACCTCTTTGCCAATACCCAGTCCGAGCGAGAGAAGGCGCTTTTTGAGGGTATTTTGTGCATGAATGCTTTTAATATGTGCTTTTTGATTTTTTGCAATTTGCGATAAATCGATCATAAACTATCTCCTTTTGTTTATCAAAATCTAAGTCATTGAAATGTGTTTTTAGGTTTTGATAATTGTTATTGAAATAATAGAGAAATAAAGCTTTGACTTTGCTTTATTTTGATTTCTGTTATCAACTTAAGAAGAGGAGCTAAAAAAGTGTTGGTTGCAGAAGCGATTTGATTTTGAAGGATTTTCGGTGTAATTCGCAGTATCCAAAGGCTTTAATTTTTTCGACATGTAAAGCACTTCCATAGCCTTTGTGTTTTTCAAATTCATACTCAGGATACGTAGAGGCAATTTCATACATATAGCGGTCACGACTCACTTTAGCTAAAATACTTGCCGCGCTGACTTCAGGCACTTTGGCATCGGCTTTGACCATGGTAGTAATGCCTTGTACACCAAAATTGCAGTTACCATCCATCAAAATATCATGCCCCTCAAAATGCGCTTTAATTGTCTCTATCGCATATTTTAGGCAGGCACTTAACCCTTTGGTATCGACCATAAGGTTATCGCAAAAGACAATTTTGAATTCTGCTTTGCTCTGTAATATCTCAAAAAAAGCTTCACGTTGTTTTTCACTGAGCTGTTTGGAGTCATTGAGTCCTACGATAGGCTCTTTTAAAATAGCTCCCGCCACAACCAAAGGTCCTGCTAAACAGCCACGTCCCGCTTCATCAATTCCACATAGCATTCAAACTCCTTTACATGTAAACGAAGTTTAGTGTAGATTTGCTAAAATGTCCTAAAGGAGTTACGTATGTTCGACGAAAAAGAAGATCTTGAAAAAGCATTTAACAAAGAGCTTTTTGTCATCAAAAACGATCTCTATTATCAGCAGATTGATCTCACCAAAAATGGTAAAAAAGAGCTTTTACGCGTGGACATCTCCTATAAACCACACAGTACGCTCAGCGGCGATACCTACTCTTTACGTAAAACCAATGACGGAAGGCTTGTCGGTTTTATTGCAGATGCAATGGGCAAAGGGCTCTCAGCGGCGATGAGTGCGATGGCAACTACACGATTTTTGAACTATTTTTTTGATGAGTTGGAAGAAGAGGAGGGGTTTGTTTTTGATGTCTGGATTAAAAAGACATTGAAATTCTTACAAAAAAATCTTTTTGATGAAGAAATTATGAGTATCGTGCTCATCGAGTATGATATTCAAGAGTCTATCATTAAGTATGCATCCTGTGGCATGCCGACTTTTTTTATTTTAAGCGAGAAAAATGAATTTCAAGCGATTCGCAGTAATAATCCACCACTAAGTATTTTTACCGAAAATGTACGCACGATGAGTCTGCCTTCTGTCCCTATTGCCAAAATGCTCTGTTACAGCGATGGGTTGAGTGAGAGTAGTACCTCGGATGGTAAGTTATATGCTTCCTACTTAAAGGAGGATTTTATTGATTCGATTTGTGTCAAAGACTTTCGTGATAAAGTGAGCGCACGTATTGGCAAAGGGGATGACGATTTGACATACGTTTACATTCAAAAACTTGCACGGTCCAAAGAGTTTGAAACATTACGTATAGCAAGCACTTATGAAGCCATTGACGAATCCTTAACGACCATTTCGCAGTACTTAAAAGAGCATGATGTGGACAGTAAAACGTTGAGCCAGATTATGCTAACACTCTCAGAGCTGCTACTCAATGCTTTGGAACACGGTAGCTTTGGCGTTGATAAAGCGCATAAAAATTATTTGATAGAACATAATTTATTTGATGATGAGATGGCACGTCTTGAAAAATTATATCAACACAAAAAAATTAAAATAACCTATGGAATTATTCCAAGCGGAAAACGTCAACTTTTTGAGGCAACGATTAGCGATCAAGGAGAAGGGTTTGATACGATGGTGTTGAAAAACATTGTTATTAATGCTGAAAAGTTCAATGGTAGGGGATTTGTGATTATTCGAAAGCTTTTAGATCATTTCTATTTTAATAAAAAAGGTAATGCAATTACGATTCAAAAATTCATCACACCTTTTTTAGAGTTGTAACGCCCATTCCCAAAAAGGAGCAATGGAAAAGCTAAAACCTTCAATGTCTTTGGCACTTTCACTGCTCAGTGTAACCACTTCAATACGCTTTACATGTAAAGCCCAAAAGGTAGGTAAAAGCTTTTGAAGTTTCATCTCAATCGCTTCCGTGGTCGCAAAGCCAACACATAAAATAGCGAGAGACTCATCGGGTAGATAAAAATCAATCCCTTCTTCATAAAAGACTTTTTTACCTCGTTTGATGAGTTCTAAAAAAACCATGTTTTCAAAACGCTTTAAAAAGTCTTTTTTAAAGGTGAGGGCATCTTTGAGTGCAAAGTCAATAGGATAAACTTTTTTGGAGGCACTGGGTTGATTGTATTTTTCCACCAAAAAAAGAAGATTCTGATCGATGAGTTCAGAGGTTATGGCATAGAGCTTATCTTTAGAAATTTTTGTGAAGACTTTTAGATGGTTGTAAATCTGGAAAAGTGAAATTTTTGAGCCTTGCATTTCGCATAAACGTTTGTAGATGAGAAACGTTGTGGCATCCCCTAAAATAAGGTGGAGCATCTCTTGCATCTGTTTTTGGGAGCTTTGCTCACTATTTTGTACGATTTGTGGAAATGTTCCACTATTGGTATAAAAGTTAAAAAGATGCTCAATGTTGGAATGCTTCTTATCAAAAGAGATAAATTCTTCAAAATCCAGCGGATACAGTATGAGTGAATCGTAACCCTTGAGTGTTTTACATGTAAAGACAGTTGTTAGTAAAATTTCATCGACTTTTGGAAGTTCAAAAGAGAAGTCAAAATGCTCAATTACCAGTAGTTTGATACGATTTTTTTGCACAAAAATGGCTAGATTTTCAGCAACTAAATGAGGTTCAATACGGTCATCGGAAAAATCAATATAAAGATAACTTCCTTTTTCGTAATGACTTAAATGATCAATAATCAGATGGCTTTTTCCGCTTTTCCTTGGACCATACAGAATGGTTTTTTTCTGGGTAATGGTTATTTTCCGATCATAAAAAAGCGTGTTTTTTAAATTGGTTTCATAAAGTGTTTGAAGTGTTTGCATGGTTTTTCCCTTTAAAAAAGTTTATTACTTTCCTTGTTAAAAGGAAATAAAATAACTATTATTAGTATAAAAAGCCCTATATTTGTTGACTTTTGATATCTATTGTTGTAAAATCACAGTCCTTTAATTAGGTCATCACACGATGACAAGTTCTTTACAGGGGTACCTAAATGGAAAAAATTAGACTTAAACTCAAGGCGTATGACCATAGAGTTTTAGACAGATCTGTTGCAGCTAT
>JAVHRG010000092.1:0-4489 GCA_036171535.1 Sulfurospirillum sp.
TAAAGAGGTGGAATTAAAAATCTTGTTTTACTGGTCTTGAAAAAAGGGAGCATTACCTCTTCCGGATCAATAGGGATAATCCGTTGATTTTCATCCAAATGAAGATCGTTTTCATTAGAAGCAAAAAGTTCTATCTCTTTTGCAAATCCTTCTGTCTCAGGTTTAACGAATCGGTAATAGTGATACTGATCTTTGTCACCTTTTTGTATTTCGTATTTACCCTCTTGGACGTATTGTTTGATTCTTTGAGACATCTCAACCGATGATGTGGTTAATAATACAAGGTCAATATCATGAGTAGCTTTACCGTGACCATCACCTAAACCTTCATCAAGTAACATAACCGTTGCAAAGCCCCCTACAACAACGTACATATCCTCTAAATCTTTGCAATATTGCTGGAAATGACTTAACCCTATGTAATCAGTTTCTTTCATCTTGGTTACCTTCAAATTTTTTCATAATCTCTTGTTCGAGTAGTTCGAGTGCGTATTGAGTACGTTCATCATTTTCTTTTCGTAAAGTTCGCAAAACATAAAGAGGATTAACGTTGTCGTCTACTGCAAAAATGGATGGATCACGATCCCACACTTCTATACGAAATTGAGCGTTTTCTTTTTCACATTCATTGAGTTCGGAAAAGTGGCGCATTCGAATTTTTGAACTCATTGCTCTTGTCGGTATACGTTCATCCATTAAGGTAGAAAACACTGACAATGCAGAATATCCACTATTCATTATAGGGTGATCGAGCATAGGAGAATCAGAATAAAAAACATATTTGATCGGTGATAGTCCTTCTTCTTTCAAGCGATCATAGACATCTTCAGGTGAATTGAAAACAATGCGTTTACTACGTCCTTCTTTTTCTATTCGCACATATTCAAATGATTCCAAAATAGACAAATATACTGATCATCGAATCCGTAGGTTTGTCCGTATTGATAGATAGCCAGCCCATAAATTTGCACCAGCACCAGCAGTGTCCAGTAGGTTAGAAATTTAGACATTCTTTTGTTCATGGTGTTCCTCTTTCATGTATTCATCACTTGATTCATAGGTATCTCCTACAAACTCATTCCACTCTTTGAGTTCCGGATCGTTTTTATAGAGTTCCGCCATCTGGGCAGCTCCTTTTTCGATTGCGGCTTTGCGCTCTTCACGAGCTTTGATTTTTATGCGACTCTCGTTTAGTCGTTTAAACATCCAACCCATCCATCCAAAGATACCAATCAATATACTCGTTCCGATAATGATCTGCATTGTAACGCTTATGCAGTGCGGTTCACTACGGTGGAGGATTTCGCACTGATCCTCTAGTATCTCTACTCCCTTGCTTCCTTTAAAGAAGTATTGACCTTTATGTTCCCAGCCGCTGGCTTGGGATATTAAGAGCGGATGGGCATTATCATCTTTACAGATAACCTCCCCTCCCCTATCAAAATGATTCCCATAATAACCCAGCCTATCGTTACGGCTGCAAATATCATCTCCCCAAACCATAACTAAAAGTAAAAACAGCCCAACCATCGGGACGATCATCTCTTTGAGAAACGTTACCCTCACTCCACCCATCAAGAGTATCAGTCCCATCAATGCCATCATATCCATATCAATGTGACTCATCTTTTCCCCCTTATGCCGCCATCGGCCCTTTTAAAGTATTTCGTCCTGCTTCATCAAACCAGCTCATATCAAATTCTGCAGCTTTAAGCAGTTCGTCGTAGAGGTTTTGCTTGTAGCATTGGATATGTCTAAAGCGCTCAGAGAGAAGTCGATGGAGGTTTTGACTTCCGGCAAAGAGCAATAAGGCAATGATCTTCTCATTCACCTCTTTGATGTTGTTGGGATAGGGTTTCATCATCGGTGCAGTGCCGCTGATAGCACATAGGTATCCATAAGTCTCACCACGTGTGAGCGGTATCAATGCGCTCACTAACGCTTCATCGCTGATCTGGGAGGCATAAGAAAGTATCTGTTTGGTCCAGTTAGCATTTTTGGCGTGTTTGAGTCGGACATTGCACGCTAATTTATCCACTTGCTTCAAATAGTCGCGTTTCATCCACAAAAACTGTATTTGATCAAACATCTTTGAAAAAAAGTCTCCGATACTTTTTGTGTCAATCCCTATGTTGTCATAAACAAAGACGCAGTTTCGGTGGTGGTGCTCGATCGCATGGGTAATCTCTTCAATGAGGGCGAACTCTTCGGCTTCGTGTACATTCATGGCGTGGACAAATACAGAATGGCTTTGGTTCGTATAGAGGTTTTTTACCCCTATTCCCGCCTCTTTGGTGAGGTGGTCATACGACGCATCACTGAGATATATGACATTATTTTCCATGGGGTGTCTCCTCCTTTTGGGAGTGTTCTGCATGCTTTTCCTCTTCATGCATCGTTTTAAGATCCCGTATACACTGACGGCTTTGCTTTAAAAGGATCCACAGTGTGAGAGACATAGAGATCACCATAAAGAGCAAGCTTGCTGCCAATAGCCATTTCATCGCTATGGCCTGCCCCACTCCCACACTTAAAACTAAATACCCGACACTGATTAGATAAAGTCGTTGACGCCGTTCATGTATGATAATCCGTAGCATCAAGACGCTAAGTCCCCAGTAAAAAAGACTTAGAAAAACGATATTACTCAGCTCTTGCGTCATCTTTTTCCTCCTCAAAACCCAGCGTCACCGCCCGCAGAATCATCAACACTCCCATAACGGTGACTAAAACCATCCAATATGGGACGCTTGATGGTTCAGGAAAGGTTCTGTCAATCACCCTACACACTCCAAGATCATTAATGATCACATCCCCTTTCACAAATCCGGTCCCCTCCTCATATCTCCACCCGCTGAAGCGATCGACCCTCGCACTCTCCCCTCTCCATAAACCGCAGGACAATGCCCTCCCCTCATGAAACTGCTCCATTAAAAAACGCTCACCTAGGTAATGTGTGTGGTTACTGTAGGCAATGGTAAATACTCCTGCAATCACCACCATCCCGACAAAAACAAACTCAGCTCCTCTTCCATAGAGGATAAATCCAACTCCAATGAGCAGCAATACACCCATCAGCCACACTTCACCGGTACTGGTAACCAACATCGCAGGATGCATCTCATCGCTCCTCGTAAGTATGAGAGATCACCGCAGAGCGCTCATGGATACGATATTCTTTATACTGACACAGATAGACACTTCGAATTTCACGTTTCAATACACCGCACACGTTGTACCAAGTAAATCCGAAAAAGCTTTTTTTATGGACTAACTCTTTGGGGTGAAGACACAGAAGCTTTTCATAATCCAAGCCCATCCCTTTATGCTCAGTGTATAGGGTCTGCTCTCCTTCAATCTCATATCTCTCCTCAACAGAGTCATACCGCATTATCGCGTCACGGAAAATTTTATGCTGCTCGTCACATTCCACAAAATAAAAACGCTCCCCCTTAGGATTAATTAGGATCTCTTTTCTCCCTTCATCAATGAGTAAATCGATATCGCTAAAACACACATGGCTCATGAAATCTCCTTTTAGTATGAGTAAAAATAAACATACGTTTATTAATTAAGTAATTATATACTCATATATAAACAATGTCAACAGCTAATATACCTATATGATTATATTTAAGCACTATTTATTACCTATATGTAAATTTATGACATTTTGCAAAGCGGGTAGTTGCTAGAGACAGTATTTTTACAAAGTAAACATTTGATTATTTAATGCATAATTTAATTCACAAATAGGGTATTTTTCGCTATTTAGTAAACATTTGAGGTGATTTAGATAGAATTTTATAAACGAATAAGTATTTGGGAACCAATGGACAAACACGCTTTTAACGATTTACTTAAAATTGCAGGGCTTTCTAAAAAGGAATTTGCCGAGATTTTAGGGACGACCGGCGGTACGATCAGCAACTGGGGGAATGAAGATCGCGAGATCCCTTATTGGGTAGAGTCGTGGTTGAGTCTCTATATTGAGAACCAGCACTGTAAGAAGATCAAAGAGGCGATAAGTAAAAGCGGTGTATGCGATTTAATGGATAAAAAATCCAAGTGAACTTTCTAACCTTTGACTTTTTTATCTCAATTCCGGTACTTATTACCCTCTATTACCTAGGAGCACTAATAATCCCTGCCCTGCTTTGGGCCAAACGCTCTTGGATCCTCAAAATAGCCGATGCTTTGATGCGAACATTTCCCATTACAACCTCTCGGCTTGTTCTGGGTTTTATGATTTTATTTATCGGATTTGAGATACTGTGGCGGATGATGTTTGAGATGCTGATAGGGTATTTCAAGATGATTGAGTATCTTCGACACATAGCGGGGTAGTTTTTTATCCCACCTGCTCTTAATGCTACTAATTCAACTGTGCAGTCTACTTTGTATACTATGTCTATTTAGTATTAATATTTTAAAAACTGACCTTACGCACCCTTCAACTTCTGAAGCTCCAAATAAGCCATCCGATTTG
>JAVHRG010000093.1:0-4381 GCA_036171535.1 Sulfurospirillum sp.
GCATCCGTTAAAGCATTCGTTAAAGCACCAATTTTTGTTTGAGCTTTTGTGACATGATCTGCAATATGATCAAGCTGTGCTAGTGAATTTTGGATACCAATATTACGTGGATCATCGGATGTTGAGTCCATACGAAATGTACCAGAACGCACTGCCGCTATCATCTCATCAAGCTGTTTAAACATGTCGATAGATGGATTTGAAATCGTCACCGAATTGTTTGCCATGAACGTAAGAGCAGAGCTACTGACCCCTGTAAAATCAGTCGCACTTGCATCATACATTGTAAAGTCTATTTTTGATGTGGATGCTGTTTTATCTTTAATAACAATTTTGCCTTGAGAATCAAGATTAACATCAACGCTATTCTTTGCAGTATTTAAAGCAAAATTGTATTCAGCAAGATTCGCATTACCGATAGCATTGTTATAATCACTCGTTGCTTTGGTCACTTCAGCAGGAGAAGATGTAGGATTGTCTCTGATAATACCAGCATCAATAGCTTTTTGAATATAACTCGCCGTTTCAGTAGAAATACCTGTTTTAGCTATGGTTGTTTGTGCCGCAAGGTTTGCAGCATCGCCAGCAACGCCAAATGCTATTGCATTATTAATAGCTGTTTGAGCCGTTGTTGAAACTCCTTGTTTTGGTAAATTACCTGAAGTTGCCATGCTGATAATATCATTAAGCTGTTGATAGGTCATATTATCAGCTGTTGTATTTAAATTTAAAGGGTCTCCACTTCCATTATAAATTGAAAAGGTTTCATTGGGAGATAGAGGATTGTAAGCTGGGTTGGTAGGATCTGATGTTGCAACACCATTACCATCAAGATCAACCGAAAATGTTGTATTTGAAATATCTAAATTGAGAGTTCCTGTTCTTTTTACACCATTTTTATCCGTAAAATTAAGAACAATTTGTTTACCATTTAAACTATTGACCCCAGCAACATCAACAAGTTTTGTACTTGGTGTTGCAAAATCGCTTGTACTTTTAATGACTTGGGAAATATTGCTTGAAAGCGTACTTCCATCTTTGTCAAAACCCCTTCGTGCATAATTCATTGCATCAGGAATTGAATCTCCATGTGCCAATGCATTAGCCGCATTTTTAGATTGCATAACGGTGCTAAATGTATTGGTAGGGTCATTAACTAACATACGGCCATTGGATACAGTAATGGAACCAGCACCTAATCCATACTCTGTTTCAATTGCTGTCATCAAATCTTGTACGGTTTTTCCACTTGTTGAAAATGATGTTGCTCCAAAATCTATATGATCAACATCGGAGGGGAAAACACTATTTAAAAGTGTTGTAGATGTCATGCTGGAATCGGTTTTATTTTTCATAGGGAAATCTATGGCAAATGTACCAGAGGTCACTGAAACGGAACGCATCGTTAAATCAGGACTAGAAGCAGTTGTCTCGTAATTACTTTTATTGAATGCAATAATATCCACATTAGGTTGCGTCAATAAATTATCTACATTCATGATTTGTTTTGCATTTCCTGTCTCACCAGGAAGAGCACTTCGATCAATTGCACCAAAGATATTCATATCTAAAAGTTGACTTCCCGATTTTAGGTCTTTTACTTCAATTTGTCCTCGAGCATTCATACTAACATCAACTATTTTATTGGATGCTGTATTTCCATAAGAATTGCCAATATTTTGTAGTAAATCAGAAACTTTTGAGCTAGTATCTAGGGAAAGAACATTTGAAAAAGTTGTTCCATCGCTTTTTCTACCAGAAAGATAGAAAACCGCTTTACCATCATCCGTTGCAATGTTGTTTGTATCTCCAACAAGGTCTCTGATTGTGTCTGTACTTTGTAGATATACTTGTGAGGCGGTGGTGTTTTGACTGTCCTTAGTCATCACATCTGGATGTAATTTTGATTGATTGTACATTGACACATTGGTTGAAACAACTCTATTATAGTCTGAATCTTTTCCTAGAAAGAGAGATTGTCCCGTAATGTTGTAGGGAAGATTAACGCCAGAACCTATCAATGCCGTTAAATTTTCCGAGTTTCCTTGGTATGTGCCATCACTGGCGATTGGTTTTTGAGATAATGCTGAACCAGAAAACAAAAATTGTCCATTAACAGAAGTATTTGATAAGCTCACTAAATTATCTTTTATGCCTTGTAAGTCATTTGCGAGTGCTTGTAAACTTGTTGTTGAGTTGGAAGTACTGGAAGCTTGAACAAGTTTTGATTTGAATTGATCAAGGGCTGTAGTAAAGCTACTTAAAGCAGAATCTGTATGATCCGCAAATGTTTTGGCTTTAGAACTACTTTGTTTAGATTGGTCTAAGGTATCAATCTCATTACTAAGACGCATAGCGTCCACGTATACGCTTGTGTTTTCATAGCTATTTTGTATTTTTAGTTTACTATCAATTTGTTGATTAATGTTGTACAATTTCTCTGTAGCGCTACGATAGTTACGTATTGATGTGTTAAACAAAAGTGAATTTGTGATTCTCATGATTTACTCCAAAGATTTTCTTTAATCACCTAAGCAATTTTAATTCCTTGTAGAAAATATCGACTTTTTGGGCATATTCTTTAACTTTTTAAAAAAAATTATTGTCTTTTTTTAAAAAAAATTGTACAATCCTCACACAAACACTTTATATTAAGGAATGATCAATGAAAAAAGCGGAATTTATCCAAGCGGTCTCTGAGAAAGCGGGTCTTTCTAAAAAAGATAGTCAAAAAGCTATTGATGCAGCTTTAGAGGCAATTAGTGAAGCGCTAGTTGCTGGCAAAGACGTAAGCTTTATCGGTTTTGGTACATTTAGTACTGCGACAAGAGCAGCTAGAAAAGCTAGAGTTCCTGGTACAAACAGAGTCGTTGATGTTGCAAAAACAACAGCTGTCAAATTTAAAGTTGGTAAAAAACTTAAAGACGTTGTAGCAAAAGCTTAATTCTTCACCTCAAAAAGCTTAGACATTCAGTTTTACTGATGTTTAAGCTTTTTTTTGTATAATTCCAACTCTTATTTACAGTGCCTGAGTGGTGAAATTGGTAGACGCGCTAGACTCAAAATCTAGTATGGAGACATATGCCGGTTCGAGTCCGGCCTCAGGTACCACCCTTTCTTTTAAATACAATCAAAAGACATCATTTAAGCTCACAAAGTACCTATAAATAGGAACTTTACTTCTTTATATACCCTCATTCAATATCATTTAAACTCACTAACATTCAAAAAAAATGACAGTATTTTTGACAGTACATGCTACAATTACATAATAACACAATGAAAGGTACTGTCAAGAACCATGGCAAAATCGATTTTACCGTTATCTGAGATGCAGATCAAAAATGCAAAACGAAAAGAAAAAGACTATAAACTTTACGATGGCGATGGTTTATATTTAATTATCTGGAGTAAACAGGAACGAAAAAAGCGATGGGGGTTTGATTATAGGTTCCAAAGCACACGAAAAACAATATCATTTGGCACATATCCAGAAACAACACTTGCACAGGCAAGAAAATTAAGACAAGAGGCCAAAGAAAAAATCTCTAAGGGTATTGACCCTTCCCAAGAGCGTAAAGATATTAAAAAAGAATTAGAGAATCCTACAATACTCAAAAATATTGCAGAGGATTGGTTTACAATTAAAGCAAGTAAGCTTGCCCCAACGACTGTTAAAAAGAAAAAGAGCTTTTTGATCAATCATGTATACGATAGTCTTGGAGAAAAAGACATCAAAGCCATTAGTCGTTTAGATGTTATATCTACTTTGAAAGAAATTCAAAACAAAGGTGCTTTTGAAGTAGCCGATCGTGTTTTAAATATGCTCAATAATATTTGGCGATATGCCGTTACGATGCAAGTAGTTGAACACAATATTATTGCAGATATTGAAAAAAGTATGGTTATTCAAGCTCAAGAACGAAAGCATTTTCCAACAATAACAGATCCAAAAGAGGTTGGTACCCTCCTCCGTGCTATTGATGGCTATAAAGGTGATATTAACACCAAACTAGCTCTTACTCTTTCACCTTATATTTTTTTACGTTCTTTCAACATGCGCGCATTGGAATGGAAAGAAGTTGATTTTGAAGTAAAAGAAATTAGAATACCTGGTTATAAAATGAAGATGAAAACTCCTCATATCGTACCACTCACTGACAGAACCATTGACATTTTAAAACAAGCATATGCCCTTAGTTCCCACTGTAGTATATATGTATTTCCTTCCTCTATTTCAAATTTAAAAATTATGAGTGAAAATACACTTAATCAAGCAATCAGGCGATTGGGATATGGAAAAGACGAAATGGTATATCACGGCTTTCGAGCTATGGCTACAACGCTACTTAATGAGAAGATTAGTGAACATGGAATTCAT
>JAVHRG010000094.1:0-4311 GCA_036171535.1 Sulfurospirillum sp.
TCTTTGGATCACCTTCCATTTGCTTATACTCATCCTTCATTTCCTGTTTACTCATACGCAAGCTCTTAAAATAGGAAAAACGTACAAACAAAAGATCAGCAAGTGCCAGAACGAGGAAAAGGATTAAAATGACTGAAATGAGAATAATCATTTTGTGTTTTAGCCATCCTAATTGTTCATATAAAGGAAATGATATAACGGTTGGAAGCTCTTTGGTAAATGCAAGGAGGAAATAGTAACAAACCCATAATATTGCGCCTACTTTAATAATAATTTTAAGCATCTCAACCAATTTTTTGATTGAAAAAAGGTTTTTTAGCCCCTTCATTGGGTCAATTTTACTAAAATCGGGTATCAGTGGTTTGGTTGTGAAAATAAGACCTGTTTGCAAAACATTGGCTAAAATCCCTGCAACAGAAACCGCTAAGGCTAAAGGGATAACCATAAAAATAACTTCTCGAAAGGAGATGATTGAAAGTTGAAGTGTCACTTCTTTGGTAATTTCAACGCCAATCAAAGAGTGATAATAGTGATAAAGGTACACGGTTCGTGCTTCTATCCACGGAAACATGGCTAAAAAAACAGCTAACGCTACTACTAGTGTTATAAAAGCACTGGTGTCTTGACTTTTAGGAACATTACCATCTGCTCTGGCATCATCAATCTTCTTGGAACTGGGTTCTTCCGTCTTCTCTTGATCATCTGCCACAGTGCAACATTCCTATTTAGATCACTGTTTTGTGAGTAATTTTCATTGAAAAATCAAGCCAAACCGCTTGATGGATCAAGCTTCCGCTGCTAATAGCATCCACACCTGTTTTGGCATATTCAATAATATTTTCTTTCGTGATATTTCCGCTAGCTTCTAAAAGAACATGGGGAAAATGACTATTTTTATACGAAACAACTGCTTGAATGTCATCATGTGACATATTGTCGCACATCACAATATCGGCGCCACATTGCATTGCAAACTCAGCAAATTCAACATCTTCAGACTCAATTTCTATTTTACATGTAAAGGGAAGTTTTTCTCTGGCTTCGACAATAAAAACCTTTAAGTCATCGATGGTTTTAAGATGTGTATCTTTAATCATCAAACAGTCATCTAAGCCCATTCGGTGATTGTTTCCTCCACCACAACGAATCGCATACTTTTCAAAAATTCGCAAATGTGGCCTAGTCTTTCGAGTATCTAAAAGTTTGACGGTATAACCTTGAAGCACTTTTTTATAACTTGCCACGTTACTTGCAATACCACTGGCATGTTGCATTAAATTTAGGATGGTACGTTCGCAACGCAAAATATTTTTGGATTTGCCTTCAATTAAAGCGACTATATCCCCTTTTTGAAGCACATCACCATCTTCAAAAGAAAAGGTGACATCGAGTTTATTCATCTTGCACAGTGCCTTAACGTAAGGCTTCCCAGCAAAAATACCGACATCTTTGCAGATAATATTGGCACTTGCAAAACTATCTTTTCCCACCAATGAAAAAAGATCGCCTCTTCCGACATCCTCTTCAAGTGCTTTTTTAACAAACGTTTTAATCATAATTCAAACATCCTATTCAAAGCAGTATATGCCCATTTTCGTGTCTCTGCAGAGATGCTAATTTCATTGTCAAAGCGACCTTCTTTGATACTTAAAAGCACGTTGTAGACATCTTGTAATGTGGTTTCATTCATCGTTGGGCACTCAGGTTTTGAGGAAGAGAGCACATAAGTATTCTCTTTACGCAGACGCTGAATCATATTGTATTCAGTTCCAATGGCCACTTTTTGTTCGCTTGGGAGTTTTTTGACATACTCAATAATCTGACTGGTGGATCCTACAAAGTCTGAGAGATCACATACTTCTGGCTTGCACTCTGGATGTGTGACGATTAAAATACCAGGGTATTTCGCCCGGTAAAAAGCAATATCATCCACATCAAACAGTTGGTGCACAGAGCAAAAACCGTTGTAACATAAGATGTCAGCCTCTTTGGGGTCACTTCCATCCCCTACTACACTCGACTTTAGCCCCATCTCTTTGGCTATATTCTGTCCCAAACAACGATCAGGAACAAATAAGATCTTTTTGTTACTCTCAAGTGCCTTCGTAATGATTTTTTTAGCGTTGGAACTGGTACACACATAACCGTTCATTTTGCCAACAGCTGCTTTGACATCAGCAGAAGAATTAATGTACGTCACGGGTAAAATATCTTCTTTTTTAAGACCTGCTTTTTCGAGAACAGCCACATTTTGATTGAAATAATCCACATCAATCATTCTAGCCATTGCGCAACAAGCAATTTTAGGCATGAATACACGTTTTCCTGGAGCTAAAATCTTAACACTTTGCCCCATAAATCCTACACCACAAAAAACCAAATAAGGATTGCTGTCTTTAGCCGCCCACTGGGCAAGTTGAAGAGAATCTCCAGAAAAATCTGCTAGTTCAAAAACTTCATCTTTTTGATAAAAATGAGCAACAATGCTTACATGTAACTCTTGTTTGAGTTTTGAAATTTCTTTTTTTAATGTTTGATTATCCAATCTAAATTCCTTCCGTTCTATCGAAAAAAGTCATTATAGCGTTAAAGAAATAATAACAAAATTATTGCTATACTGTGTCAATTTTAATGAAGGATACTGTGTGGATTTTCTCTTTAATATCAACGTTCAATTTTATATTTTAAGCTATCTTGTGGGTGGTATTCCCTTTGGCTTAGTGTTAGCAAAGCTTTTTACAGGTCAGGACATCCGAGAGGGTGGTAGTGGAAGTATTGGGGCAACCAATGTACTACGTGTTTTAAAAGAATCAAATCCAAAATTGGCGAAAAAATTGGCGATTGCTACCGTTGTTTTAGATGCATTAAAAGGCGTTGCTTTACTTTTAGTTGGTAAATTCATTGGTTTGAGCATTGAGACACTTTGGGCAATTGCAATTTTTGCTGTTATTGGGCATTGCTATAGTCCTTACCTTAAATTTGAAGGTGGTAAAGGCGTTGCAACAAGTGCTGGTGTGCTTTTAGTCATGCTCCCTATCGAAACATTAATTGCTTTTGTGACATGGTTTATCGTTGGAAAAGTTCTTAAAATTTCCTCTTTATCGTCGCTGCTAGCCCTTTGTGCTTTGATTATCTCTTCGTTTATCCTTCATCCTGATCTTGAAGGGATTAAAACGCATGCACCTATTTTTATCATCGCTTTTATCATTGTTTATAAACATATCCCCAATATCATTCGACTCTTTCAAGGTAAAGAATCAAAAGTTATCTGAAAATGCAAATCCTCATTCAGGATCTAACCTTTGAAACAATCATTGGCATTCTTGAAGAAGAGCGTCACACGCCTCAAAAAGTCGTTTTACATGTAACGCTAGATTATGATTATGCTGCAGATACTTTTATCGATTATGCCAAAGTATCTGTTTTTCTTGAAGCTGAGATGAACCAAATGAGCTATTTTCTGTTAGAAGATGCCTTGAATGATTTAAGTCAAAAACTTAAATTTTCTTATCCAGAAATTTATAAAATTGAATTAAAAATCTTTAAACCTGATATTTTACCAAATGCGATGGTTGGGGTTTCTCACACTATTGACTACACCAAAAATTAAAATTTAATTAAAAAAACTTTAAATCTAGCTAAAATTATGCTATAATCACGTTTAAATTTTAGCAACTAAGGAATTTATAATGCGAATTTTAATCGTTGAAGATGAAGTAACCCTCAATAAGACCATTGCTGAAGGATTACAAGAGTTTGGTTACCAAACCGATAGCTCTGAAAATTATAAAGATGCAGAATACTACATTGGTATTCGTAATTATGACCTCGTTTTAACAGATTGGATGCTTCCAGATGGTGATGGTGTTGATCTTATCAACCTCATTAAACAAAAATCTCCTCGTACTGCAGCTGTTATTATCTCTGCAAAAGATGACAAAGAGAGCGAAATTAAAGCCCTTAAAGCGGGTGCTGATGATTATATTAAAAAACCATTTGATTTTGATATTTTAGTCGCTCGTATTGAGGCACGTCTTCGTTTTGGTGGCACAAATGTTATCAAAATTGATGATCTTACCATTGATCCGGATGAAGAAAAAATTACCTATAAAGGTCAAGAGATTGAACTTAAAGGTAAACCATTTGAAGTCCTAACTCACCTTGCTCGTCACAGCGATCAAATCGTTTCTAAAGAACAACTTCTTGACGCAATTTGGGAAGAGCCAGAGCTAGTAACACCAAACGTCATTGAAGTTGCTATTAACCAAATTCGTCAAAAAATGGACAAACCATTGGAAATCTCAACCATTG
>JAVHRG010000095.1:0-4292 GCA_036171535.1 Sulfurospirillum sp.
CGATGCCATTATAGGTGTAATTGAGAATTCCCTCTTGTTTGCCATCAAATTGACCTGCAAGGCTAGGCAATACACTGGCTAAATCTTTGCCAATGAGCGCTTTATTTGGATGCACCACAATCGTACCTTTTGTATCCAGAAGTACTCCATAGCCTCCATCAAAGGTGATCTCAGAGAGCGTTTTGGTTAAAGAATTCAAGGCAATATCAACGCCAAGAACACCAATAATGACACTGTTCTCATCAAAAATAGGGGTCATCATGGTGACCATCAGTGTTTTCGTTGTCACATCTTCGTATGCATCCGTAATACCAATCTTTTTACTTTGTTTTGCTTGTTTGTACCAAGCTTGGATGCGCGGGTCATACCCTTGAGGTCTGCTCTTGTCACTTCCCCAGATCATCGCTCCATCTTCAAACCCAACATACGAATCAACAGCACCAATGATTTTAGTGGTCTCTTTGAGCTTTTCAACCATATCATGAAGGGTACGAATGTCAATATCTTTGTAATAGCGTGAAGCACTTTCAATGTTCGTTTTTTTCGTACTCAGCAAAAGATCAATATAGTCTTTAAACGAGCGCGACGCCATCGTTAGACTTGATTCAATTTGATGAATACTGTTCTCTTTGGTGTCTTGGTAGCTAAAGAGGCTAAACGAAATAAGGCTGGAAAACATTAAAACAGATACGGTAAGGATAATTTTTGTTCTAAATAGCACAGAAGACCTTTTTTGGAATAATTCTGTTTTATTCTAGTATATAAAAAAAACAAAATGGTTACCAAAAAAGGTAGTAGCTTAAAAAATATGTGATGTTATAAAGTTTAAGTTCGCTTAATGAGACGATCTCCATAAAGGTTGATGACAAGGCCTGTAACGATCAAACACGCTGCAATGAGCTTCCAACTGGGCAAGGCTTCTCCCACTAAAATAGCCGAAGAAGTAAATCCAACTACAGGCACTAAAAGCGTAAAAGGAGCGACAGTAGTGGCTGGATAACGACTGAGTAACCAACTCCAAATGCCAAATCCAAAAAAAGTGACAGGATACGCAAGATAGGCAATCGCACCAATGCTTTTGAAAGTGAGATGCGTGAACATCGCAAAACTCCACAAATGCGATTCAAAAATATAAGAGAGTGCCAGTAAAAAAGGAAGCGAAATGAGGCTTCCCCAAACCACGAGGCTGAGCATATCGACTTTGCCGATCTGCTTTGAGACAAGATTGCCAATTGCCCATGAAAGGGCTGCACATTCGACTAAAGCAAGTCCTAAGAGATTGACGTCGCCTCCTGCGTGAAATCCCACAAATACAATCCCCGAAAAAGCAACGATTGCTCCAATGATCTTGGCAAGTGTCATCTTCTCTTTGATGAAAATCACGGCTAAAATGGCGGTAAAAAAGACTTGCGTTTGAAGAGCTAGAGAGGCAATGCCCGAACTTACCCCTGCGTACATACCTGAAAATAAAAAGGCGAAGTCTAGGATAAACATACTCAATGAATAAAAAAAGAGCATTTTCCAAGAGGTGTTTTGAGGGCGTTTGAAAAAGAAAATGGCAGGGAAGGTTGCAAAAAAGAAACGGAAAAATGTGAGCAAAAGGGGAGGTAATTCTTGCAGAGCGACTTGAATCACTACAAAATTAACTCCCCAGATGACAACGACACTAAGGGCTAGTAAAATATGTTTAAGAGGCATTTATCCAACTTTCTAACGGTTATTACTGGCGAGTTTAATGCCAAAGGCAATGAGCGCAATACCTGCAAGACGTGTTGCAATTTTGCGCGCAAGGGGAAAAGCTTTGAGTTTATGCGCTAATGTATTGCCCAAAAGGACTAAAAGTGTTTGATATACAAGGCTGATAAGGCTTACATGTAAAATCATTGCACCAAGTGTTACATTGGAAGCATCGGGACGTAAAAAGAGTGGAAAAAATGCTACAAAAAAAAGCATGACTTTTGGGTTGGTAATGCTGACAAAAAAAGCCTGTTTAAAATAGACCAAGGCTGATTTTTTGGGTTCCACTTTTCCCGTATCGGGCTCAATTTTAGCACGAAGCAATCCAATACCTAACCAACCTAAGTAGGCAGCACCAAAGTATTGAAGGAGTTCAAACAAAAAAGGATTTTGCTGCATAATGGCTGCGAGCCCTGCCAGTGCTGCAATCATAAAGGCAAAATCACCTAGGAGTGTTCCCCAAACCGCTCCGAGTCCTGCTTTAATACCATTTCGTGCGGTTGCGTTCAAAATTGCAATGGTTCCAGCGCCGGGAATTAGTTGAAAAACTAAAATTGCTGCTATAAAGCTGTAATAGTTTTGAATGTCAAACATACAAACCCCTTGTTAAAATTTTGGATTATTGTACTATGATTCAAACAAAAGCATTGCTTATTTTTCGTCCCTTTTTTGTCCTACTTTTTGTCTATAATAAAAAGGTAGAGAATTGCTTGGTTGAAAAGAGCGCACAGAATAAAGGCGATGCTTTTCATTATTTTGTCATTACTATACTGCTTTAAAGGAAGTACATGAGCGTTAATCTACTTTTAATCGGAGCGAATGAAGCAACAACCCAAGAGCTTGTTTCATTAGTCGATGCTACTCTTTCCACTGCTGCCACGTATCAAAAAGCTACTTTAAGTAACTATCAAAATTATGATGTCGCAAATTTCGATTTGGTTGTCTGTTTTGCGAATCGTTATGATGAAATGGTCAAAAAATATGGCAAAGAAAAAGTAGTTTCTGTTGAATTTGTTCCTCCCACTGACTTTTTTGTCACCGTTGGTCGCATTCCTAATGGTGAAAATGTTGTGATCTTCAATAACAGTACTTCAGGTGCGAATGTTTTACTCAAGTTTCTTAAATTTTACAATCTAAATCATGTAGGGTACAAAATTGTTCCTTTTGATGAGTGCAGTGAAACTGAAACGAAAGATGCTCTCTCGGAAGCTAAATATATTATTGGAACCGATGGATATGTCTCTTCAGGTAAGGCACTTTATACGAAATTCAGTCATTATTTACGTCCAGATGTCACGGTCATCCCAAGTCCTCCTCGTACGGCAACGGCAGAGAGTGTGAGTGGTTTGGCACAAGTCGTTACGGCGATTAATAGCGATAAGGCTTTGCAAGAAGCGCGGGATATTTCTAAAAAACTTGCGACATTAACCAAAGAGATCTCTGTGATTACGCAAACAGCCTCTCAATCCATCGAAAATACTGCCAATACCATTGTTGTCGTTAATGGCAAGCTAGCTTCAGAAGTGCAAAATATTCAAGTAACAAACAATATGGCGCAAGAGTTGACTGACGCGGTAGAACAAATTGGTAACATTACGACGGCTATCAAATATATTGCGAGTGAGACCAATCTTTTAGCGTTGAATGCAACGATTGAAGCGGCACGTGCGGGTGATCATGGGCGGGGGTTTGCTGTTGTCGCCAGTGAAGTACGAAAACTTTCCGATCAAAGCAACAAATCAACAGACAATATTCGTATCTCCATTATGGATGTTCAAAAAGTTGTTGATCAAATCGTTCCTGCGTTACAACGTACGGTCGATGAAATTATTAAAACACAAGCTGAAGTAGAGCGCATTAGTATTGCAGCCCAAGAAGAGAGTCGTGCAATGAGTGAAATTATCAAAAAACTTCAAATCATTGTTGATGTTTCTCAAGCGCTTGATACAGCAGAAAACAATCACGCATAAATTTTCGACTTCGTTGTGAAAAAGAGGCGTTGGTCTCTTTTTCATCTTCGATTGTTTCTTCGAATAATCTTTACATGTAATGTTCCTTTTCCTCCTCTTTTGTCACTTTAAAAGTGTATGATTTTGTATAATTTTAGATCACTTTGAGTCGATTGTAATGATAATTTTGTTAAACTTTTCAAAATTTAGACGGATAGGAGAAATGAAGATGCGTCAATTAATAGCACTGGCAACAATTACCAGTTTAGTAGCAACATTGGCATGTGCCAAGGAGATCAATGTAGGTGTCATTATGCCTATGAGTGGTTCTCTTGCAGGGTATGGTCAAGTGGCGTACGAGGGGGTTGAGCTTGCAAACTCGCTTCAACCAAAACTGAAAAATGGCGATAGTATTAAGCTCATTTTAGTCGATACCAAAGGCGATAAAGTCGAATCAGCCAATGCGGCAACCAGACTCATCACTTCAGATAAAGTCGTCGGAATTATCGGTGAGATGATTAGTACGAATACCGCTCAAATTATCGCGATTGCCGATAAAAAACAGATTCCTGTCATCGCCCCTGCTGCGACCAATGATAAATTGAC
>JAVHRG010000096.1:0-4289 GCA_036171535.1 Sulfurospirillum sp.
ACAATTTATCGTCAAACCTTTTACATCTTTTTTGAACCAAGAGCGCAAAAATGAATAATGAAAGGTACTGATGGGAAGTATTTTGGATTGGGTGTCAATGACATATTCTGTTACTTGCTGTGCAAAAGAGAGATACGCTAGATTTTTACCAACCGTAAAAGGTCGTTTGTAGTAGTCGAAAAGATCGTGTTGTGGAAGTGTTGAAAGAGGTGCATTTTTGATCACTTTGAGTTCATTGAGATCAATTTTATGCAAAGAGCATTGGTTATCAATGATGTTGAATGTTGATTCGTTAGCGATACTCGCAGAGGAGATCGCGGTATGAAACGTTATCTCTCTTGAACTTGGCAGCATAATTCAAAATCCTCTTGTTTAACGATGCAAATAATATAGCGATTCGGTTCGTATTGGCTAATTTTAATGAAAACTTCAAGGAGATGTCCAATAGATCTAATAACACCCTTAAACGTAATATCACCATCATAAGGCCAATTACTTTTAATAGCTTCGATGCTATTGAAGTAGTCCATCTCTTCAAAATTGACTAATTCTCCAAGGTGCAGCTTTTGTGTTGTCAATTTTCCCAGTAGCGCTTCATCAACATGATTATTGACAATCTCTTCAAAGCGTGTATTGTAGTTTTCAAAATGAAGATCATCAAAAAGGAGGGCTGAAGCAAAAGGAATCTGCTTTAAGAGGTCGTCTTCTTTGACATTCATTGCACGTTCGAGGTTCTCTTTTGTAGATTCTTCATTGTGCTTATAAAGCTCCGTAAGATCTTGTGCAATACTGATAAATTTGATAAATTCACCTTTAGCATCTAAGATAGGAACAATGGTTTTATAATTGTATAGAGGTGTTAATGCACGTGTTTGATTGACAATGAGTCCTTGCCATGTTTGTTTAGCTAAGAGAGAAGCTGAAATATCTTTGTAGAGCGTTTTGCTCATGGATGGATGGTAGATAAGGTCGTATTTTTGTCCGATAATCTCTTCTTTGCTATAACCAGTTGCTTTGCAAAAATTATCATTAACATCCATAATAACACCATCTTTATCAGCAATGGAGACAATGGTTGCTTTATCGAGAGCCTCTTGATATGCTCTGAGCAGAGAGTCTTTTAAATCAATGGATTGAGACTGAATATGTGCTATTTTTTTGAGTTTTTGATTGGTGACTTCTAATTCATTTTTATAGTGGCTAAGTTCTTTCTCAGTGTGAATACGCCTAACAATCTCATGTAAAACTCTGAAGATTTGCTCGCTTTGGAGAGGTTTGGTGATGAAATTATCCACATTGAGGTTGATGAGTTTCATAAGGTATTCACTCTCATTATGTGCGGATGTGACAAGAATAGGCAGCGTAGGATAAATCTCTTTGATCTGTTCTATCATCTCTATCCCATTCATAACAGGCATTTTGATGTCAGTAATAACCAAATCGTAATGATGTTGAGAGAGTTTTTGAAGCCCTTCTTCTCCATTGGTTGCTAAATCAACTTGTGTAAAAATATCACTGAGAAAAAGACAGATCTCTTCGCGAAGGGCAAGGTCGTCTTCAACGTATAATACTTTTAGCTCTTTACTCCAAGCAATTAGCTGATCGATTTGGTTTTCCATTACGGTGCTCCATACGGATTTAATGGTTCTATTATATACTTTTGAACGTTGTATTTGAGTTGTTTTTTGCTATACTTACCCAAATTACAGGCTATTAGCAGACAATTTACTCATTGAGGAAAAAAAATGAGCGAGCCGCTATCTTTACTTCTTGTTGAAGATGATATTTCTCTAAAAGAAGAGCTGTGCATTTTTTTGTCAGATTTCTTTGACACGATTGATGCCTTTGGCTCTGCCGAAGAGGCATATACACACTATTTAACGACTGCCTACGATCTTATTATAACCGACATTGAGCTCCCCAATCAAAATGGTCTTAGTTTAGTTGAAAAAATTAAGAAAAGAAACCCTTCACAACTTGTTATTGTCATCTCTGCCTATAAAGAGGTGGATTATTTCCTTAAAAGTATTGATCTGGGTATTTTTTGCTTTTTAACAAAGCCATTTGATTCACAGCTACTCATCAATACCATGATTAAAGTGACCAATAAACTGCACCAAAAGCACACAAAAACTGAGGGTACTACGGTTGTGACTTTAGACAAAGATATTAGTTTTGATCTGAAAACAAAATGCTTACATGTAAAAGGTATTTTGCAAGAACTAACAGCTAAAGAGGAGCTTTTTCTCTACCTTTTAGTGAAAAATGCCAATACCTTTGTGCGTAATGAACAGCTTTGTCAAGAAATCTGGCAGAGTGATGCGGTGAATAACTCTACCCTTCGAGCTCTCGTGAAGCGTGTACGCGATAAGTTGGGGTATGAAGAATGCATTGTCAATCTTAAGAACAGAGGCTATAAACTTACGACTCATTCTTGATAGGTAATTCTAGGGGTGCATTGAAAAAATAGCCTTGAGAATATTCGACGCCTAGTTTTTTAACCATTTCAAACTCTTCTTTGGTGGAGACGAACTCTGCAATAACAGGCATATTAAGTTTTTTTGCCATCGTACTAATGGACTCTACAATGTCTTGATTTCGCGTATTAGTGTCGATATTTTTAATAAACTGTCCATCAATTTTTAAAAAATCCACACCCATTTTTTCCAAGCGGCTAAAATTTGAGCGATCACTCCCAAAGTCATCCAGTGCCAGTTGATAGCCAAGATTTTTGAGTGCATGTAAGTTCTGTAAAGGGATATGGTTCGCATCACTGATGATAATGTCTTCTAAAATCTCAAAAGTGACCAAGGATGGGTCAATATCATAACTCTTTTGTTTTGCCTGTAAAAAGTCAATAAAATTTGAATTGAGTAGGTCTTCATTCGTAATATTGAGTGAAAATGCTACCTTTTGTCCAGAGAACGTTTTGTAAGATTTGTTGATCATCAGACGTGTAAGATTGCTCATCAGGCCACTGCGTCTTGCCGCTTCTAAAAAATGAGCGGGTGAGATAATTTCTCCATCATCTGCAATACGCGCTAAACACTCATATTTGACGATTTTACCCGTTGCATTATCAATAATAGGCTGAAAAAAAGGAAGAATACGATCTTCCTCCATGGCGATGCGAAATTTTTGAATCCATTCCGTTTCAATTTTGGTTTGTTTTAAAAAAGTATCATGTGTATTGTAAATGTTATATTGGTTTGGAATACCGCGCATTCTAGCTTCACGAAGTGCTATACGTGCATTAGGTAGGAGTAATGCAGGGTTGTTTGCTGTCGCAATCCCACATGAAAGTGTAATATAGACAGGCTGATCTTTATGCTCGCCTATGGGTGTTTCTCTAAAAAAAGCTTGGATTTGAATAGCTATAAATTCGGGATTGATGATTTGTGGATCAAAAATAATGACAAATTCATCCGAGTTGTAACGGTAAAGATGTACTTCTTTTGAGAGATTGTATTGTAAATACTCACCCACTTTAAAGAGGGCTTCATCGGCGAATTCAGTACTATACGTTTGGTTAATAAAGCTAAAATTGTCAATATTATAGAGCATAATGGTCAATGCGTGATTTTGTTCAAATGTATCTAAAAAGTTATAAAGTACCGTGGCATTTTGAAGTTTGGTAACTTTGTCAATCGTTAAAAACTCATGGACTGTTTGAGAGTTTTCAGCGAGTAATAGGGTTTGTTCTTCCAGTTTTTCTTGTAGCTTGGTCTGATTTTGAGCTTTTTCTTGACGTTCTTTGACCAAAGATGCGACTTTGTAAATGGTTTCCATAAGCTGATTAAAGTCGATGGGTTTTAAAATATAGCCATTCACATTGTTGCGGATACTCTCTAAGAAATATTCAGTTTCATTATGCGCCGAAACAACAATAATGGGTTGTTTTGGATTGATAACTTGAATATTTTTGATAAGATCCATTCCATTCATTTGAGGCATGTTGAGATCGGTGATAACAATATCGTAGCTATCTTTTTGCTTCTTATAGATCATGAGAGCTTCTTTACCATCACTTGCTTCATGAATTTCTCCGAAAATATCGCGTAAAAGGGTAATGGTGTTTTCACGTAATATGACATCATCTTCGACATATAAAATCCGCAAAGATGATGTAATAGCAAGAAGGTCACTAAAGCTAATCGGCACGGTACTCTCCATAAAGTTTAATATTATATTTTACACCTTTTTGGGTGATTGTCACCATTATGATTAACCTTCTTTGAGCTTAATGATAAATTGGGCACCTGTTGGCGTATTGGATGCTAGGATTTGAC
>JAVHRG010000097.1:0-4283 GCA_036171535.1 Sulfurospirillum sp.
TTGAATCATAAAGTGCTTCGATAAGCAATCCACTTTCTCCATCATAACTTACGTTACCTTCCATTCCACACAAAACGGCAACGGCATCAAAGAGTCTTCCTACTGATGAGCATAAGGGTGAATTAATCTTTTTGGTGTAAATTTGTTTGAGACGTTTGAGTGCCTTTTCATCAAAATAGTCTAATAACAATGCATCAGCCTCGTCACCCAATACATCCCACAGAAGCGAAGCTAAAATGCGTTTAATCTCTTTAATGCTCGCATCTGCACCCAATAGAGGAAAAGGTTCAAAAAAACATACACGTTCATAACCACTAGGATCACACACTAAAAACTCACCACCCCAAATCGTACCATCATCACCATACCCCGTACCATCCCATGCGATGCCTAACACTTTTCCGCTCAGTTTATGTTCACACATAGCAGAGAGAATATGTGCATAGTGATGCTGCACCTGAACAAAAGGAATATTTTGCCTTTTTGCCCACTGTGTTGATACATAATTTGGATGCAAATCGCCGACGATCAGATCGGGTGTAAAATCATAAAATCGTGAAAAACGCTCTATCATCTTTTCAAATAGTTCATTCGAGGCAATATTATCCAAATCACCAATATAAGGACTCACAATAATTTGGTGATTAAGATAGATAGCAATCGCATTTTTTTGATGTGCGCCTACGGCTAAGATTTTCCGCTCATCCGATGAATCAACTCGAAAGCTCTTTGGAGCAATACCACGAGAAGAGCGCATCAAAAGCGTTTTATCACCAAGGTATTGTAAAACACTGTCATCACTGGAGTTGACTATTTCACGGTTATAATCCAGATAATACTCCACAACGTCATGAAGCTTTTGTTTTAAAACAGTTGCTTCGCTAATAATGGGCTCACCAGAGCGATTGGCACTGGTTGCCACGATAGGGTTTTTGAGGTACTCAAAAAGCATTACATGTAAAGGTGTATAAGGTAAGAAAACACCAAGACGATCAATGCGAGGGGCAATGAGTCCACTGATTTTAGAAGCCTTAACATTGCGCTTTACAAGAACAATCGGGCGAAGCAGAGAGCAAATACCCTCTTCTTCTTGAGCACTTAAAATACACTCTTCTTTGATCGCTTCTATAGTTTTAAACATAACAGCAAACGGTTTGGAAGGTCTGTGTTTACGCTCTCTCAAGCTCGCTAACACCCTGTCGCTTGTGGCATCACAAATGAGATGAAAACCTCCCATGCCTTTGAGTGCTACAATATGCCCAACATTAATCAAATCCGCTAATTTAACAATCGCCGCTTCATTTGTTGCCAATAGTTCTCCATTAATGGAACACAAAGAGAGTGTTGGGCCGCATGTTGGACAGCTGATAGGTTGCGCGTGATAGCGGCGATCAAGAGGATTTGTGTATTCACTTTGGCACGCTTCACACATTACAAAGGGTTGCATTGAAGTGTATGGACGATCATATGGAACAGTTTTGATAATGGAATAGCGAGGTCCACAATGTGTACAGTTGATGAAAAAGTAGTGATAGCGTCTGTTGTTTGGATCATACAATTCTTTCAGACAATCATCACAAATGGACATATCTGGTAATACAAGAGAAGATTTTGTACTTGCTTCATCACTTTGTCGAATTTCGAAGCGTGTATCATTTTTACATGTAAGCCTATTTTTTTGCCAGAAATCAATGCGCGCAAGTGGAGGAAGTTCTTTAAACAAAGCCTGTTCAAACGAATCAAGGCTCTCTTCAAATCCTTCTATCTCAATGATGACACCTTTAGAATTGTTAAGCACAAAACCTTTTAAATGAAAGCGTAAGGCAAGTGTATAGACAAAGGGGCGAAAACCAACCCCTTGGACAATACCTTCTATATGATAAATCAGACGAGATTTACTGATCAATCGGCAATTCTTTATTCAAGCAGATCGTATGATTTGGCTTGATATTTTTTGAAAGCATTTCCGTAAAACGTTTATAGCCAAACAGTGAACCACAAAAGGCAATCTTGCTTGAGGTAAGGTTGTCTTTGTGAGAATCAGCCATGTCTGAGAGGAAAAAAGAGAGACTTTCCATACAACCAAAACTCAATGTTACGCTATCCGTTCCAGCAAGTTTATAACTCATACCACTACGAAGCAACCTGACATAATTCAAATCGGAACTGAGTGCCTCTTCTTTTTCTAAATAGTAGTCGATACGAGGACCTTTTTGACCGCCAAAATCTTCAGCATTTTCAATGAGTTGTTCAGCTGCACGGTCAAAATCATCACTAATACCCAGTACAATCGCTACGATTTTCCAAAGAGAATAGATACTCTTTGGTAGCGTATTCGGTATAACTGTCTTGATAGCTTTTTCATAAAGTTCAGGAAACTGCTCTTTATAACTGGCAACCAAACGCTCAGCACTAGGACTACTTCTCTCAATTTCAGCAAAAAGTTCAGCAAATGAACTCGGCAGTAAAATCTCTACAAGATTGAGCATGCCATTCTCTTTGGAGTAGTGCATAACACGATCATTATGAGTTCGACTAAAATAAAAACAGCTCAATGTTGTATCAAAAAGCTTATGTTCTTGCAAAATGGAAGCGAATGCGGCATGAGAAGGTTCATCAAATTTTTTCAAACTTCCTTTTAGTGCCTCTGAAGCATAACTTTTACCCTGAACAATTAAAATAGTACCATTTTCAAGGACACTAACCACCAATGGCTCTAGCGCTTTTAAAGTTTGTTCATAATCAACGCTGTATAGACTTTGACACTGTTTTGAAGAAGCTTTAAAAAGAAACTGAACACCTTTTGCAAAAAGACGTTTGCAGAGTTGATACAAGAAGAGATCATCTGCAAGTCGTAACATCACGCGAGCTTCTTTCAAAATCTCTTTTTGTGCAAACAGCGCATTCACTTTAAAACGAATAGAAGGACGCTCTAAAGAGGCAAGTGCTTTGATCTCATTTTCTCTACTCACAACTATACGCTCAACAACCGATAAATCCGTTGCAATCACTTCAGGTATTGAATCCTTAGAACATACAGGTATATTTTCGATTTTTCCAAAAACAAAGTGACCATTTTTAGTTTGAATGGCTACATTTTCACCTGTAGCGATGAGTTCAGAGACTTTTTCATAAAGTGATTCATACCCGTCAGCAGTGTTTACATGTAAAAGATTTTTTCCCTCATGAAAAAGATTGATGGACGCATCTTTTGGTGTAATGACAAAAGGAGAGAGGTACGCAGGAGAACTTGGTGTACCCACTGAAGCTAAAATTTTAGGTGTAAATTCTACGGTATACGCCATTGATGGCAATACTTCTTCTTCCTCAGACATGCTTTCTAAAACTTCAACACTGGAAGACTTAAAAAAGATAGACAATGGAAGCGAAGAAGAAAGAGTGTCTGCAAAAGCGCCTAAACGAACTTCATCGGCATCAACAAACAGTGTTACAATCGATTCTTTACGTATAATTTTATGTACAATACCAAAATCATTTGCAATGTCTTTCAATAAATTTTCTAAAATACCATTATGTGATATATAATTAAACTCAAATGCTAAAATCATCGATCCCCCAAACAGGACGTATTTGCCACACTTTGGATGTCAATATCACTGATTTGCTGATATGTAAATCCAAGTTCACTCAAATGTTTTAGTAAAACATTTTCCATAATACCACTGCCTTTGACGACAGCATCTGTAAGTTGTAACGTTGTATCTTCTATAACTTCTGGAATTATACCAATAATTTTTGTAGGAGGACGATCTCCTACCATATCCATCATATTAAGCGTTTGAAGCATTTCAACTTCATGAACACTTCCTTGCCATGTGATTGTATTGGGAACATTTTCAAAATCGAAGAAATAAACATCCCCAATTTCTCCATCTCTCGTATCAACACAATCCAGAACAACAACATAGTCATACTCTGCAATAATGGGAATTAATCGCTCCGCTAGTGTACCACCATCAATAAATGTAAGGGTATGTTCGGGAGAAGAAAACGCATACTTTTGTTCAACAAGGCGGCATAGATGAACTCCGACGCCTTCGTCGGAGAACATCACATTACCAATGCCTAAAATCAACACTTTCAAGTAAAAACTCTCTTAGTGTTTTGGATCGTGTTTAAGAAACTTATAACCACTGAAAATCGCATCCAAAGAGCCCTCTTTACCCATGATTGAGTTAAAGATTGCCATATAGATATGTATTGGTAAGAAGATCAAAATACCCCACATAACGATGTGGTGGATCTCTCTTACCATAGCGAGT
>JAVHRG010000098.1:0-4215 GCA_036171535.1 Sulfurospirillum sp.
TTTTGATGAATTTGACAACAGCGCACTGAGTATTTTTCTCTACTTTTTCACCAAGACAACAGTATGGCTAGAGTATTTACAAGTAAGAGAAGATGTTAATTTTAAAATTATGCAGATCGTGGCAAAGAATGGTGCGCAGTTTGCTTTCCCATCCCAGACGCTCTATGTAGAGAGTTTACCAAAATAACAGCAAACACAGAGTATAATCAACCTAATTATGCAATAAAGGTTACTATGAAAAAAATTGCCATTATCGGGCTACCCAATGTGGGTAAGAGCTCCCTTTTTAATCGCGTCGCAAAACAGCGCATTGCGATTACTTCTGATTTTAGTGGAACTACCCGCGATATCAAAACGCACAAAGTCTATATCACTGAAAAACCCTGCCTTCTTTTAGATACAGGCGGACTTGATAAATCAACAGAACTTTTTGAAAATGTTCATACCATGTCAATGGAAGCTGCCAAAATAGCCGACATCATCGTTATGGTAGTCGATGGTAAAATGCGCCCTAGTGATGCAGAGAAAAAGATTTTTTATGCGCTTCAAGCACGTAAAAAGCCTATCGCTTTGGTCATCAACAAAATCGATAACGATAAAGAGATGGAACGTGCATGGGACTTTGACGAATTTGGGGCTGAATATGTCTTCCCAATATCTGTTTCGCATAACCGCGGTGTGAGCGCGCTTTTAGAATGGATTGGCGAACTTCTCCCCGATGAGGAAGGTGCAACACCTCCTCCTATAGATGAAGAAGAAGTGTTTGAAGAAGAGGATGGTAGCGAAGAAGACGTCTGGGACGATGACGATACGTTTGCAGAAGAAGATGAAGAGATCATCCCTGAAGATAGTGTTCCTGAAGTCGAAACGAACCAGATCAACGTTGCAATCATCGGACGTGTTAATGTCGGTAAAAGCTCCCTTTTAAATGCTCTTGTTGGCAAACAACGAGCCGTTGTCAGCAGTGTGGCGGGGACAACGATTGACCCTGTAGATGAAAGCATCGAATATGAAGATAAGATCATCAACTTTGTTGATACCGCAGGACTTCGAAGACGCGGTAAAATCGAAGGCATTGAAAAATTTGCTCTTATGCGAACCAAAGAGATGTTGGAGCGTGCCAATATTGCCCTACTCGTTTTAGATACGAGTGAGCCCTTTTTAGAACTCGATGAGCGTATCGCAGGACTTGTAGAAGAAAATCATTTGGCATGTATCATCGTACTGAATAAATGGGATAATCCACTGGCTGATTTTGAGCAGATCACGACAGAAGTCAGAGACCGTTTTAAGTTTCTCTCTTACGCACCACTGATTACCGTTTCAGCGAAGAGCAAACAGCGGGTTTTTAAGATCAAAGATATGATTTTATCCGTCTATAAAAACTATTCGCAACATATTCCAACGCGTCAGCTGAATGAGATCATTAAAAATGCAACCATCAAGCATCAAATTCCAAGCGACCATTCTAAGGTTGTTAAAATTTACTTTGCAACCCAATATCTGACCAGGCCTCCTCGTATTGCTTTGGTTATGAATAAACCGCGCTCCTTGCACTTTAGTTACAAACGTTATCTTGCCAACAAATTGCGTGAAAACTTCAATTTAGAGGGTTCGCCGATTCTGCTTTATCCACGTGCTAAAGGTGAGAGAGACAACGAACAGGAAGAAAACGGTGCTGTATCATAAAAATAAAAATATCGTTTTTATTGGCTTTATGGGTGTGGGGAAAGGTACTATTTCCAGAGCATTGATTAAAAAAATAAAATGCTTTGGTCTGGATACCGATGATTTAATTGAAAGTATGGAAAACCGAAAGATCAAAGCTATTTTTGAAGAAGATGGTGAAACATATTTTAGAAAGCTTGAAAGAAAAACGGCTAAATGGCTGGAAAAAAATGTCAAAAATGCTGTTATTTCCACAGGCGGTGGTTTTTTTAAGGTCGAAAATCTTGATAGTATTGGCACAATCGTCTACCTTCGCTCCTCCTTTGATGGGATTTTGAAAAGACTGAGAGAACATGAAAATGCTGATCTTAAATTTGCGAAACGCCCTTTGCTGAGTGACGAGGAAAAAGCCAGAACATTATTTAAAGAGCGCTCACCTCTTTATGAAGCGAAAGCGGATGTTATCATTAATGTTGAAGAGCAAAATGTCGAAGCCATTGTTAAAGAAATTATTGCAGTATTAAAGTTAAAAAAAGAGAAAGAGTAGGACAGATTGATGAGAGTATTAACAGGTATTCAGCCCTCTGGTGCACTTCACATAGGTAACTATTTTGGTGCGATCAAACAAATGGTCGATCTTCAAGAGAAGAGCGATCTGTTTATCTTTATCCCCAATTATCATGCCCTCACCTCCTTAAAAGATGGTGTGGCACTTAAAAATAATACCCTTGATGCGGCGATTAATTTTATCAGTCTTGGTATTGATCCTACAAAAGCAACCTTATGGGCACAGTCTGATGTTAAAGAAGTTTTAGAGCTTTACTGGGTACTCTCTGGATATACCCCCATGGGACTCCTAGAGCGAGCACACGGCTACAAAGACAAAGTGGCTAAAGGCATTGCGGCAAATCACTCTCTGTTTTCCTATCCTGTTTTGATGGCGGCTGATATCTTGCTTTACGATGCTGAAGTAATCCCTGTTGGGAAAGATCAGATTCAACATGTTGAGATTACGCGTGATATTGCTATTAAATTCAACAATGAGTTTGGCGAAGTCTTTAAAGTACCTGACTTTAAAGTCGATGAGAATGTTGCAACCGTTCCAGGGTTGGATGGTGCAAAAATGAGTAAAAGCTATGGTAACACCATTGATATTTTCTGCACCGAAAAAGAGCTCAAAAAAGCAACATCGCGCATTGTTACCGATTCCACACCGATGGAAGAGCCAAAAGATTATCTTACATGTAATGTGTATGCACTGGCTAAACTCTTTTTAGAAAAAGACGAAGTAGTTGCATTGCAAGCACGCTACCAAAAAGGTGGTGAAGGCTACGGTCACTTTAAAGCGTATCTTGGCACACTCATTTGGGATTATTTTGCGGAAGCTCGTGAAAAAAGAGCCTATTATGTAGAACATAAAGACGAAATTATTGCTATTTTAGATGAGGGTGCACGTAAAGCTCGTACCATTGCATCTGAAAAAATGCGTGTCATTCGTGATCTTGTTGGAATTTATCGCTAAGGGAAACAATGTTAGATATTAAACTCATACAAAATGATTTTGAAAGTGTAGCGCAAAGCCTTCGAAAGAAAAAAGTCGATGAAACTCTTTTAGAAGAACTTCGCACCATTTCATTGGAACTTAAAAGTGCTCGACTTGTTCTTGAGCCACTGCAAGCGGAACAAAATACAAAAAGTAAACTCTTTGGTACGTATGCTAAAGAGGGAAAAGATGTGGGTGCGCTCAAAGCTGAACTCTCCGAAAATAAAATAAAAATAACCGATGCAACCGAAATTGTACGCACTTTAGAAGAAAAACTTGAAGCATTAGCAACCGTCATTCCGAATATGCCCTCTCCTTTGGTACCTAAAGGTGAAGATGAAAATGACAATGTGGAACTTAAACGTGTGCTAGAGCCTCGTACGTTCTCTTTTACCCCTAAAGAACATTGGGATATCGACAGTAAACAAAACTGGATCGACTTTGAGCGTGGTGTTAAACTGGCTAAAAGTCGCTTTAGCGTTTTAAAAAATGAGGCTGCGAGACTTGAACGCGCTTTGATTAATTACATGCTTGATTTTAACCGAATACGAGGTTTTCATGAAGTTGCAGTTCCTTACATTGTTAACCGTGAAACTCTTATGGGGACAGGGCAACTGCCAAAATTTGAAGATGACCTCTTTAAAATCGAAGGTGAAGAGCTCTTCTTGATTCCAACAGCAGAAGTGCCTGTGACCAATCTTTTTAGAGATGAAATTCTCACAAAAGAGGAGTTACCTCTAAAAATGACAGCGTATTCTGCTTGTTTTCGAAAAGAGGCAGGCAGTGCAGGTAAAGATACACGCGGTATGATTCGTCAACACCAATTTGACAAAGTTGAGTTAGTCTGTATCACCACACCGGAGCAGAGTGAAGCTATTTTTGAAGAGATGCTTTCTTGTGCTTCTGATTTATTGACTTCTTTGGGATTGCCACACCGTCATTTGATGCTTTGCGGCGGTGACTTAGGATTTAGTGCTGCTAAGACCATTGATCTTGAAGTCTGG
>JAVHRG010000099.1:0-1065 GCA_036171535.1 Sulfurospirillum sp.
GGCTCATGTACCTTCCCTCAAAGTGTTGATACCAAAGCGATGACGATCAAAGAGTTTAACCCTGGTATCTACGAGCAATTTGGCATCAAATCATGGGAAGAACTTAAAAATGGACCCGTAAAAGCCAAAGCAGTCATTCCGTACGCCGATGGAAAGTTTAAAACCCCAAGCGGTAAGTTTGAGTTTTATTCAGACAAAGCCTTAGAGCTTTTTGGCAATGCACTGCCTTCGTATGTTGAAGTGCGTAAACCGTACGACAAATTCCGTATGACGTCACCTCACAGTAGGTGGAGCTTACACTCACAGTTCCAAAACTTAGAGTGGATGGAAGATATGCACCCTGAACCATACGTTTATATCAACCCTGATGATGCCGAAGCCAAAATGGTCAAAGAGGGTGACACCGTAGCCGTCTTTAATAAACAAGGACTTTTACGTGTGAAAGTCAAACTCACCGACAATATTCAAGCCGGTACCGTTTTAATGTACGAGCAGTGGTATAACAACAATATTTACAACGTCAATGAACTTGTCGATGACACCAGTTCAGACATGGGTGCGTTTAAAACGGGAGCTCCTGGAGTTGCCTTGCATGATACCTTTGTCAACTTTAGAAAAATATAACAGGAGATTGTGATGCAAAAAGCTTTTTTAGTCGATGGCAGTATCTGTCTAGGATGTAATACGTGTGCAATGGCCTGTAAAAATCAGTACCATCAAGACGATGGTATTTTATGGCGCAAAGTAAGAGAGATTGGTGGGGAAGATTATTTGATAGATAACAACAATATCTTGCCAGCCTTAACATCGTATCAAAAAGCGCCAAAAGCTGCAATGCCGATGGAGCGTTTCTATTTTTCACTGGCGTGTAACCATTGCGAAAATCCAGCATGTGTGGCAATTTGTCCTGTTGGAGCGCATACAAAAGACCCTGAAACAGGTATTTGTAAACATGACCAAACGATTTGTATTGGGTGTGGAGGATGCGTTAAAGCGTGTCCATTTGGTGCTTCAAAGTTCAATACCAAAATGGGACAAGCCGAGAAATGCAGTATGTGTTGGGAG
>JAVHRG010000099.1:1165-4215 GCA_036171535.1 Sulfurospirillum sp.
CGATTGATTTTGAGTCTTTGTGGTGTTTTTCTTTCACTCGCTTGGGGGCAAATTGCCCCAAGCACCTGTAGTTTTGGCGATCCACTTTTTAGTGAATTGTCCCATCAAAAGGCTGTTTTGATAGAGCCTAAAAACTACGTGGTTGGCGAAGAAAACTTCGTTATAATACAACTTGAAAAACCTGATCTGCCTTCGGGCTATATGGTAAGTGTCTTTGTCGATACAATCCAATCACCCAAGAGTGAGCCTGAGGTACAAGGATGGTATCCAAAAACAAATATAAAGCCTTTAAAAGAGGGATTTTACGAGTTGTCGGTTCGCGTGAACCTCATGTATAAGGGAAGCTGAGGCGGTATTTTAGTTGCAAGTATTGCAAATACAAAGATTCGTTTTACCGCAAAAAAGCCAAAATGATAAGGAGTCTCAAACGTGGATAAACTTTTTTTTGAACGATTGAAGACGCTCACCATTCTCTATGCTGAAGATGAAGAGGGCATCCGTAAAAATATTGCGGCATCGCTTCGCTATTATGCCAAAGAGGTGATCGAAGCGGAGAACGGTAAAATTGCCTTAGAGCTCTACAAAAATGAAAAACCCGATATTGTGATTACCGATATTTTAATGCCTGTGATGAATGGTGTTGATCTTGTGAGAGAGATTCGTAAAATCGATGAAGTGACTCCGCTTGTCATTATTTCAGCACATACGGATAGGGAGTATCTACTCAAAGTGGTCGATCTACATTTAGAGCAGTACATCATCAAACCAGTGACCCTCAATGGTCTTTTAGAAGCGCTTGCACGCTGTCTCAAACGCATTACTCAAACGCATACGATTGTGTATGAACTTCCATGCGGGTATCTGTACGATGTTGATCATAAGTTACTGACGTATGAAGGAGATACCATTCATCTCAATAAAAAAGAGGCGGGATTTTTAGAATTACTCTTGCATAATAAACAACGCATTGTCTCCTACGATGAGTTACAAGCCCATGTTTGGCAAGACGATGTGATGACCGATAGTGCGCTTCGTTCACTGGTGCGTAATTTACGTAAGAAGTTACCGAAAGATTTTATTACCAATTTATCAGGGGTTGGGTACCGATTTGAGATGTGTTAAAGCCCTTATTTTACTGTTATTTTGGGTGAGCTTAGGCAATGCTCAGGAGTGGAAAAATCCTTTTTATTACCGCAGTGACGATACTACTTCGGTACTCATCAATGAGCGCGTTTCGGGTTCTCACATCAAAGTTTTTTTACCGACGATGCCCTATTTGTATGTCTCAAAACTGGTCAATGGCACATTGGTTCGCTCCAGTGGTAACCGCGAAGGGTGGGAGTATATGATGGCAACATCGTATACCAAGATAGACGATCTCACCTATGAATTTTCGTTGCGCAAAGGGGTTTTATTTCAAGATGGAACACCGTTTAACGCGGACTCGGTGGTGGAAAATTTTACCTATTTTATGAAAGACCCTGTGGTCTATTCGGACATTCACAAACGACTTCGAAGCGTGACTAAAGTCGCCGATGATAAAATCCACATTCATCTCTACAAACCTTATGGGCTACTTTTGAGTGACCTGACTTCTATCAATCTTTACACATCCGCTTACCTCAAACGTTACGGTTGGAGTACCAAAGAGGGCTCTACCTGTAACAGTATGCAAGCACCGGGTCCTTATGGTTTGGGCCCTTACATCTTAAAACAAGGCTATGCGACAGGGCGGTTTCAAACGCCTATTTTAGAGCTTCAAGCCAATCCAAACTATTATGAAGCGGGGTTGCCTTACATTGAAAATGTGACCATTTATACGGAGCTTACTTCTGCACAATCGGTCAGTATGGCTTTGGAAGAAGAGCGTTTGGATATCACACCGATTCCTTTCAATAAAAAAGTGGAGACCGTTCTTTCTAAGTATGCAAGACTCTATACGAAACCTTCAACGCACAGTATTTCGATCTATTTTAACCTGCTTAAGCCCAACAGTAAGCTGAGAGATCAAAAAATACGTATAGCGCTTAATAAAGCAGTCAATCAAGCCAATCTGCTCAATTTTGTCTATAAAAAAGAGGGCGAACTCGCACCCACAGAAGCTTCGGTGAATTATCGCTCAGTAAAATTGGCCACAAAGCAGATGCAAACATGGGGAGAGCGAACGCTTCAAAATCCCGAAGAGGAGAAAGAGCTCAAAAAGATTTTAAATGGGTTGGAGCTGGATGTCATTACAATGGATCGTTTTATGTTTTTATGGCGAGGCATTGAGTATCAGCTCAAAAAATACGGCGTGACCCTTCACTACACCACGACACCTAATGAAAAAGAGATCTATGAGCAACTCCTCACCAACAGAGAGTCCCCCAAAAAATGGGATATTTTAACATGGGGCAACGATGACTGGAGCAGTAATAATCCTTGGACAGCGTTCTTTGCGTACCGTATTTCTGACAAGTGGTCGGCGATTGATAAAGACGATGTGATGCAAGAGTACATTGAACACTTCTTCGATGTCGAATTTCAAAGTCCTGCGTTTGATGAGGTCGTGGCAAAAATTGTGAAACGGGCATATGAAAAAGCGTATATGCTTTTTGTGCCATCTCCAAACATTGTGTTAGCGGTTAATAAAGAAGTACATTACGAGCCTTCATCGGTTTTATTGATGCCTCTGTGGAAGGCAAAACTGACCAAGTATCACTGGTCGATCAGAGGCAATGCGGCGTATCCAAAAGAGCGCGAAGCACCCATGTTACCTTTAAGGTTTGATTATGATTAAGTATCTTTCCATGCGTTATAAATTTTTTCTGATGGCATCTTTAGGCATTTGTGCAATTGTCACGCTCTCTTTTTTAGCGTTTGACATTACGAACAAAGGGGTGGTGAATGTCAACAATGTCTTTGAAGGCTCCAAGCGGGTTCAAACGATTCAACAAACCTACATTTTGCCACTATTTAAACTTAGGGAACAATCCCTTTCGTTGATAATGGAGCCGAATGAAGACTTACGTAAAGATATTCTCAAAAAAATCAATGAGATGTACACTCAA
>JAVHRG010000100.1:0-4200 GCA_036171535.1 Sulfurospirillum sp.
CTTCCAAATGAGAAACTGAGATCATTCCATTTTTTGTTCCTGCTAAGGGAAATTTAGTAAGTATAGTGTTTTTTCCGCCCATGACGTAATCCTTTTAATTCTTTTTAAAAAATTTTGCGAGTTTTGCTTGCGTTTTCAACCATTCACTTTGTAAAGTCAGTGGAAAACCGCCGTAAATTTTACCGCCTTCAATCGATTTCGAAACACCACCGCGTGCTGCAATGGTTGCAAAATCACCAATTTCCAAATGTCCAGCAGTAGCACTTTGCCCACCCATAATAACATTTCGACCCAATTTAGTTGAGCCAGAAATACCTGTTTGTGCTACTAAAATACTGTATTCACCAATCTCACAGTTATGTCCAATCTGAACCAGATTGTCTATTTTTGTCCCTTTTTTGATGATGGTTGATCCAAAAACAGCTCGATCAATCGTTGTATTTGAGCCCACTTCCACATCTTCTTCAAGAATGACATTGCCACTATGATAGATTTTAATATGCTCACCCATCTTTGTATGAGCATAGCCAAAACCATCACTTCCTATAACAGCTCCTGCTTGAAGAATACAGGTATCTTTGATGATCGAATCATCATAAATAACAACATTAGGAAAAATTTTAACGTTTTTGCCAATATGAACATTGGCACCAATTGTTACATTGGGCATAATCTCTGTACCTTCTTCAATCACACTACCGCTACCAATAACCACATGAGGACCAATCAAACATTTGTCCGAAATATGTGCAGGTAAAGAGGTATCAAAGAATTTTTTTGCAAAATACACACTCGCATAAGCCATACTTAAATGAGGATTATCACTGATAAGGGCTTGAGATGTTTTTGGGAGATGTTCTTGATACGCTGATGAAAGAATTACAACACCCGCTTTTGTATTTTGTAAGTCTGCTAAAAGTTTTGGATTTTCAAAAAAGGAAATTTGAGAGGAAGTTGCCTCCTTTAGCGTTGCAAAGGAGGTAACTTCTCTATCGATACCTGAAAATTCAAGCGAAATTGCTTGAGCAAGAAGGCTTAATTTCATTAGATATCCATTGCGACAGAGCCGCTTCTGACGATGTCTGTAGGATTGTACTTTTTAACCGCTTTTAAAAAGTTATCAATACGATCGTAATCATCTGCCACCATGACAACGATAAAATCCTCACCACTACTGGCAATCGTACCATTGTAGGCTTTAAGCATGGCATCAAGCCCATTAAAGTCCTCATTGAGAGGAATTTTGACAAGTGCCATTTCTTTTTCAACAAATTGACCTGATTCAATAACTTTGTACGTAGGTATCAATTTATGCAACTGCTTCACAATTTGTTCCAAAACAGGGGCACTGCCTGAGGTCACAATCGTTAACCTCGATAGATTCGTTTTAGGTATTGGGGCAACTGTAAGCGAGTCAATATTGTAACCACGTCCTGCAAAAAGGCCTGATATACGCGACAAAACACCGTCTTCATTTAAAACGATAACCGATAAAACTCTTCTGATATGTTCCATCGCTTACTCCTTATATTCAAGCATCATATTGTAAAGCGTTCCACCTGCTGGAACCATCGGTAAAACATTCTCAAAACGATCGACTTGAACGTCAATCATACAGACAGTATTACTCTCAACTGCTTCTTTGAGGGCTTTATCAAATTCATCTTTCGTTTTAACTCTAAATCCTCGTCCACCAAAACTCTCAACCAGTTTGACAAAGTCAGGTTGGACGGAAAGATCGGTTGAAGAGTAGCGTTTATTATAAAAGAACGTTTGCCATTGACGAACCATTCCCAAGAATTGATTATTTAAGATGATATTAACCACAGCAACTTTATTTTCAACGGCAGTCATTAGCTCTTGAATATTCATCAAAATAGAACCATCGCCCGTGAAATTGATAACAGTTTTTGAAGGTATCGCAACTTTCGCACCAATGGCTGCTGGCAGACCATAGCCCATGGTTCCCAGTCCACCGCTTGTGATCCATTGACGAGGGTAAGAAAAGGGATAAAACTGCGCTGCCCACATTTGGTGCTGCCCAACATCCGTACAGATAATGGCTTTATCACCAAGTATCTCACCAACGCGCTCTATCGCCCATTGTGGTTTAAGAATCTCATTTGAATCTTCATATTTCAAAGGATGGATTTCACCATAACGCTTTAAAAGATCACGCCAAGGTTTATATTTATTCTCATCAATTTGTTCTTTGGCTAGAGGAATCATCGCCTCAACGACGTTTTTAAGATCACCAACAATTGGGTAGTCGATTGGAACAATTTTACCAATGCTACTTGGGTCAATGTCTACATGAATAATTTTGGCATGTTTTGCAAATTCACTGAGTTTTCCCGTAACACGATCATCAAAACGTGGACCAAAAGCGATCATAAGATCGGCTTCACTCATGGCCATATTGGCGCGGTAACAGCCGTGCATTCCAAGCATTCCAAGGAATAATGGATTTTCATCGCCCATAACACCGCGTGCCATTAACGTCTCAACAGCAGGAATTCCACAGATTTTTGCAAATTCTCGCACTTCAGCACTTGCATTAGAATTAATAGCACCACCACCAATATAAAGAACAGGGCGTTTAGCTAAAGCAATGGCTTCAATCGCTTTTTTAATCTGTCTTGGATTGCCTTTATAGGTTGGCTTATACGTTTGCATTTTAATTTCACTTGGATAGGCAAAATGACCAATTTGTGCCGTGACATCTTTAGGAATGTCAACATGAACAGGACCTGGACGTCCACTACGTGCAATGTAAAAAGCCTCTTTTAAAATACGAGGCAAATCTTTGACATCTTTAACTAAGTAGTTGTGTTTGACACAAGGACGACTAATACCCACCGCATCAATCTCTTGAAAAGCATCTGTACCTATCATACTAATAGGAACTTGACCGCTGATAACAACCATAGGGATAGAATCCATATAGGCTGTTGCAAGACCTGTGACAGCATTGGTAAAACCAGGACCACTAGTAACAAAGGCAACGCCTACATCACCGGTTGCGCGTGCATAACCATCTGCTGCATGCAGAGCTGCTTGTTCGTGTCGTGTTAAAATATGTTTAAAATAGTTTTGTTTGTAAACTTCATCATAAACATTCATGATAGCACCACCAGGATAGCCAAAGACGACGCTGACATTCTCCTTACGTAGTGCTTCTATGACCATTTGGGAACCGCTTAACTCCATGACCTCTCCTTTCATATTTTTGATGATACTTCTTGTAAAAAAAGTGGGTTATTATAGCAAATAAAGATTAAAGAAGGCTCATTTTTGGGGCGTATCTTATGATTTGTTCAAATTGTAACACTGTTCAAGCGCTACACCTTCTCTGAGTCCATCATCAATAACGATACAGCTTTCAAAGCCAAGTTTTTTCATAATGGCTTTTACAAGTAAGATACCAACAACCACCAAATCCCTACGATTCGTGCCTGTATAACGCTCTGCATCTTCTTCATTCATGGCAAATAAACGCTCATATGCTTCTTCAAAATCTTTTACATGTAAAACAGTTCCATTGACAATATTGGCATCATAATGAGCATAATCGAGCCCTTTTAGAAACGCAGCAACGGTTGTCGGTGTTCCAGCAGTTGTTACTAATTGTAAAAAATTGGAAGAAATTGGATTTTGTTTGGAGACAAAATCATCAATAGAATTGACAATACGTGTTACATGTAATTCGCGATCGTGTGAGTACTTCTCCGCTATATTGATAATTCCAAAAGGAAAACTTTGAGAATGTTTTATCCCATTTTTGCAAAAGGTAAATTCTGTTGAACCTCCACCAAGGTCAAATAAGGCATAGGTTTGGTGTTTAAACCCTTCACGTTTGAGGGCATTTTCAACAGCAAGCGATGTGAGATATGCTTCCTTCTCGCCTGTTATAATTTGAAAAGTAAGTCCAAAAGTTGTTTCAATTTCTTTTAAAATTTCCCTAGCATTGGAAGCAATGCGCATCGCTTCAGTGGTAACACAAAAACAACGCTCATTTCTAAAATCAAAGATTTGTGAGGCTTCGTGTAAGGCATTGAAGATGTTTTGCTTGGAAGATTCACAAATAAATCCCGTTACATGTAAATTTTTACCTGTTCGAACAATCTTTTCATAAACATGAATACGCGCTTTCGTTTGACAATCCAGTTGTACGATACGCAAGGTGTTGGAGCCTAAATC
>JAVHRG010000101.1:0-4159 GCA_036171535.1 Sulfurospirillum sp.
AGGGGAATATGTATTTGAGACAATAAAACGATGGTATACAAACCATCGTTTTATGTGTAGTATTAAAGTGCCGATTTTGCTTGTTTTACTACAGTTGCAAAGGCTTCAGGGTCATTCATCGCCATGTCTGCAAGAATTTTTCTGTCTAAATCAATGTTAGCTTTGTTTAGGGCGTTGATAAAGCGTGAGTAGCTAATATCGTTAAGTCTGCACGCTGCATTGATACGTGTGATCCAAAGTCTTCTAAAATCTCTTTTCTTTTGTCTTCTATCACGGAATGCATAGACTAAACTTCTCTCTATTTGCTCTTTCGCTTTTCTAAAGTGTTTTCTTCTTCCACTAAAGAAGCCTCTTGCCATCTTTAAAATTTTCTTGTGACGTCTTCTTCTGACGATACCTGTTTTTACTCTTGCCATGGTGTCTCCTTGACCAAATAAATCAATGTCGGTGTCCCGTCTCGGGAACTTACCCTCATTACGAGGGGAACATTACATGTAGGGTGAATGACTCTTGTCAAAAACTCTTTTTAAACTATGCTTTACAAAGCATTAATTTAACGGACTTCTCATCACGTGCATCTACCACTTTAGATTCTTTCAAACCACGCATTCTTTTCGTTGGTTTTTTAGTAAGAATATGACTTCTAAAGGCTGAGCCTCTTTTAATCTTGCTCTTACCTACTCTAAAACGCTTAGCTGCGCCGCGTACCGTTTTCATTTTCGGCATGCTTACTCCTTGTATTTATTCTAAAATCTAAATGGTGAAATACCCCTCTAGCGTTAGAAAATGGCTATAATAGCTTAATTCTCCTTAGAGGGGATTAAAATTGAGAAAGTTTACGACGAGTTTGGATTACTTTTTAGGAGTGACCAACATATTAATATAACGACCTTCAAGCTTTGGCGTTTTTTCACGCTCTGCAATATCTTCTAACATTGGCCAAAGACTTTCTAAAACCTGCTCTCCAATCTCTGGATTTGACATTTCCCTACCTTTTAGGAATACCCTAAAACGTACATGTTTACCCTCTTCCAAAAACTCTCTAGCATGTTTAATCTTATAATTCACATCATTAGCAGCGATTTTAACAGAAAGCTTAATCTCTTTGATCTCAATAATTTTCTGATTTTTACGTGCTTCTTTCAGCTTTTTTTCTTGTTGGTATTTGAACTTTCCATAGTTCATAATTTTGCAAACGGGAGGCTTTGCATCAGGTGCGATTAAAACGAGATCTAGTCCTAGCTCATCCGCTTTTGCAAGAGCCTCTTTTCTGGTAATAATGCCATATTGAGTGCCATCATCGCCAACACATCTTACTTCCGCTGCCCTAATTTCGTCGTTTAGTGTAACGTCTTTGTCTTTACTCAAAAGTGTACCTCACTAAGTTTCTCCTTCATTTTTGATATTAATGCTTCTTTTGTCAAATTATACTGTGTTCTCTCGCGTCTGTCTCTTACTGCAACACTTTCATTTTCAACTTCTGTATCGCCAATAACTAGAATCATTGGTACACGCATCGTTTCTGCATTGCGAATACGTTTATTGAGGCTCTCATTTTTAGAAGAGACCTCTACATCAATGTCTACAGCCATAAGTTCATTTGCCAGTGTTTTAGCATAGGCTAAATGCGCATCTGAGATTGGAATAATCACAGCTTGCGTTGGCGCAAGGAAAAATGGAAATTCTCCCGATGTATGTTCAATTAAAATACCAATAAAGCGCTCAAATGAACCCAAAATTGCACGATGTAGCATTACAGGACGTGCATGCTCATTGTTCGCATCAATATAAGAAATATCAAAACGCTCTGGCAAGTTAAAATCAACTTGAATGGTTCCACATTGCCATTTACGTTTAAGGGCATCGGTAATCTTAATGTCAATTTTAGGACCATAAAAAGCTCCACCGCCCTCATCAATACCATAATGTATACCATTTTCATCAAGCGCGTTTTTAAGCCCTTCTGTTGCAGCTATCCAATATTTTTCATCACCGATTGATTTTTCAGGTCGTGTTGAAATTTCCATCTCATACTTAAACCCAAATGTATTCATAATAGAATCGACAAAACTTAAAATTTCTAAAACATTTTCTTTGATTTGATCGGGTGTACAGAAAATATGTGCATCATCTTGCGTAAATTCACGAACCCTAAAGAGTCCATGAAGTACTCCACTTTTTTCATGACGATGAACAACACCATACTCAAAGAACTTAAGTGGTAAGTCACGATAACTTCTTACTTCACTTTGGAACACTTTAATATGTCCTAAACAATTCATCGGTTTAATACCATATTCTGTTTCATCGATCACAGTGAAATACATATTCTCACCGTAATTTTGATAATGTCCGCTAATTTTCCACGCATCTGATTTTAAAATTTCAGGACCACGTACGGGCAAATACCCACGTTGTCTATGTGCTTTGAACAAAAGTTGCTCTAATTTGCTTCTTAATTTTCCACCATTAGGTAACCAAATAGGAAGACCAGCACCTACTTCATCATCAAAGGTAAAGAGTTTAAGTTCATTACCAATTTTACGGTGATCGCGTTTTTTTGCCTCTTCAATCATAGTGACATAATCTTTGAGATTCTCTTTGTCTGCAAAAGCGATACCGTAGATGCGTGTCAGCATTTCACGTTTTTCATCACCACCAAGGTAAGCACCTGCTACTTTGATGAGTTTAAAAAATCTAAGATATTTTGTATTTGGAACGTGAGGGCCACGACATAAATCTTCAAAATCCCCTTGTTTATAGATGGAAACTTCTCCGTCAGGAATTCTAAGTAAAACTTCTTGTTTGAGGTCATCGTGTTCAAAATGTTTTATAACTGCCGCTTTAGTCGTGTAAATCTTCTCAATTGGCAACTTGGCATTGGCGAGCTCTGCCATCTTTTTTTCAATCTCTTTGAGATCAGCATCACCAATCTTTTCATTGACACGAAAATCGTAGTAAAAACCGTCTTCGATGACAGGTCCAACAAAAAATTGGGTATCTTTATACAGCGCTTTAATCGCTTGCGCCATTAAGTGTGCACAGGAGTGACGAATCACTTCAAGAGCCTCTTTCGAGTTGTCAAATAAGATTTTGTCTTCGTAAGTCTTTGAGGAGGCAACAGCAGTTTGGGTGTCGATGACAAGAGAGCCATCTTTGTAGGCTATAACATCATTCATCATAATTAAGATCCTTTTACTTGTATGAACTCCCAAACAGACGGGAGAACAAAAAATGGTGGTCGCGAGAGGATTCGAACCTCCGACCACTACCTTGTCGAGGTAGTGCTCTACCAACTGAGCTACGCGGCCATACAATTTAAGAGCTGAGATTATACCAAAAAAAAATAAAAATGCAACTATTCTCGAAACGGAAAGAGGATAAATTGAACTTTTAACTCTCTCTTTTGCTTTTCCAAGATCGGTATAAAATCAGAATTACCCCAAAATCAATCATGACATCGGCAAAATTGAAAACAGCAAATTCAAAACCATAATGCCAAAAGAAATAATCTACAACACCACCATGGATGAAGCGATCGTAAATATTACTAAGTGCTGCACCTGCAATCAGCCCTATAGGCAAGCTATAGTTTTGAAGTACTTCTTTATAAAAAAGTAAATAGACACCTAATCCACCTACTAAAAGCAGTTGGATGTACTTCAGATACTCTTCTAAAAAGGCAAACATTGAGAAGGCCACACCTTTATTGTAAGTCAAAATTAATGAAAAAAAACTCCCTTGCCAACGAAATCCTTCTAAGAAAAAGGTTTTAATTAACTGATCTACAAAAAAAATGAAAAAAAATGAAGCAAGAATAACAATCCATTTTCTATTCATTCAAAGCACTTTTAAAAAATTTGACTGTTTTTTCCATACGATCTTCAAGAAGTTTTTCATCTTGTCCTTCAAGTAAAATACGTAATAAATTTTCTGTCCCTGAATAACGAATAAGCACTCGGAGTTTTTTACTTTCTAATTCAGCTACTAATTTATCATAGCCTTTAAGTTCAGCAAGAGGAATTTTATTGTCGACTTTGATATTTTGTTGTAGTTGAGGATAAAGCTCAAAAGGACTAAATAATTTACTAACTTTTTGTTTTTCTGTGAGCATACAATGCATAACAGCAAGAGCAGCTACTAACGCATCACCTGTTTT
>JAVHRG010000102.1:0-18966 GCA_036171535.1 Sulfurospirillum sp.
AAAAGTAAAGTCCTATGAGTATCAAAAATGGAGCAACCACCATCTTTAAACACAATGCGATCATGTTCTCTTTAAAATAGAGCGATAAGGTACGAAACTCTAACTTCATACCAACAATAGCGGTCACCAAAGGAATTAACGTCGCTTGGAATTTATCGAGTATGCTCTCAATAAGTGGAGGAAAATCCGTTCCATGAAATCCAACCGCAACGACAACCGCCATCAAAGGAGGCGAAAAAAATATCTGTTTTGCCACATCTCGCACTCTTTGTTCTGCACCTCCACCCCACGCAATGAGGGCTATTCCAAACGTCATTAAGGCAATGAACGTACCAATTTGATCGTATACAAGCGCGTAACTAACATGATTTAGTGAATAAAAAGACTCGATGAAGGAAAAGCCAACAAAGCCTGTATTGCCAAAACCGACAATAACCATCATCGTGACCAGGTTTTTTCGATCCATTTTCAAAAAACGCCCCGCACTATATCCAAGAGCCAAAGAGAGAGCCATGGTGATATAGGCAATGAGAATGATTGAAAAAACTTCATGGTTAAACGTCATATGAGGTATTTTGGAAAGAGCAAGTGCGGGGAGTGAAAAGTAAAGTACAAATTCGGTTAAAGCTTCAGAAATATCGTGTTTGATGGTTTTAAAAATATACCCTAACGCAACAAAAATAAAAACGGGAGCGACGTGTTCAATCATCTCAAACTTCTTTTACATGTAAAGATAAAAGGCACACAATCACCATGGGCTTGTCGTGCAATTTTCTAAAGCGTTTTCTAACATTGCTAGAAATTTCTCGCGTGGTATCACAGAGGCACCTAAAGATTGGAGATGATCGGTGGGAAGCTGACAGTCGATAAAATTACCCCCTAAGCTTTTCACTTTTTCACAAAGTCCTACTAACGCAGCCTTTGAAGCATCGCTCTTTGTTGAAAACATTGACTCGCCACAAAATACACCACCAAGGTAGAGTCCATACAAACCTCCAACCAATTCACCCGCATAAAAGCACTCGACGGAATGAGCAAACCCTTTTACATGTAAAGCACAAAAAGCAGCGATCAAATCTTCACTTATCCAGCTTTTTTGACCTTTTGCAAGCCTTGTTTCTAAACATGAGCGCATCACTCGCTCAAAATGTGTGTCATACGTAATTTCAAAGTGTTTCATACTTTTGACTAAACTTTTAGAGATTTTAATGTCAGAAGGAAATAAAACAAGCCTAGGATCGGGTGACCACCACAAAATAGGATCACCCTCATTAAACCATGGGAAAATACCTTGAACATAGGCACGAAGTAGTCTCTCAGGTTTGAGATCACCACCCCATGCTAAAAGCCCCTCATCGCTGGCATCTAAGGGATCAGGGAAGGTATAATCATTGGGATGCAGCTGAGGGATGAGTCTCTTAGTTGCCACCGTTGTATTCAAACACCAATTTTTTAGCTTTATAATCTATTTTACACACACCACCATTTTTGAGCTTACCAAAAAGTACCTCTTCAGAGAGGGGTGTTTTAATCTTTTCTTGAATAACACGACGCATCACACGTGCGCCCATCTCTTTGCTATACCCTTCGCTTGCAAGGTATTTTTTAGCAGCTAAGGTTGCAATAATCTCCACTTTTTTATCTTTAAGTTGCTCGGTGAGCTCCCCTAAAAGTTTGTCAACTACACTGATCATCACAGGCTCAGACAATGGTGCAAAGTGAATCATGTCATCCAAACGATTTCTAAATTCAGGTGAGAAGAAATCTTTGATTGCATGATCTGTTCGACTACTTTCACTCTTGGTAAAGCCCATCGTTGGTGCTTCTTTCGTTCCAAGATTAGACGTCATAATGATAATGACATTGCGGAAATCAATCTTTGTTCCATTATTATCGGTCAACGTTGCACTATCAAAAATTTGAAGCAAAATGTTGAGCATATCAGGATGTGCTTTTTCGATTTCATCCAAAAGAAGAACCGTATACGGGTGCTTTTTAATCGCTTCACTGAGTTGTCCACCCTCATCATACCCTACATAGCCAGGAGGAGCACCGATCAGACGGCTGACCGTATGTTTTTCCATATATTCACTCATATCATAACGCTCAAAATGAACACCCAACTCATAGGCAAGTTGTTTTGCGACTTCTGTTTTACCCACGCCCGTAGGTCCTGTAAATAAGAAAGAACCAATTGGCGCTGTCGGATTTCCAAGCCCTGCACGGCTTCGTTTGATCGCCTTAACCAATGCCTCAATCGCCGCATCTTGACCAAAAATTTTGGATTTAAGATGGGCTTCTAAGTGTTGCATCACCTCACCCTCATCTTTATTCACGCTGCGCGTTGGAATGTTGGCAATTTTGGCAAGAACGGCTTCAAGATCGCTCATCTCCACCACTTTTTTACGCTTTTTTGCTAAGTGAAACGAAGCACCTACTTCATCAATCAAATCAATCGCAGAATCGGGTAAAAATTTATCACTAATGTATTTTTTGGCAAGTTCGACAGAAGCTCTGATGACTTCATTCGGATATTTCACGCCATGATGTTTCTCATAACTCCCTTTAAGTCCTTTAAGAATCAAAAAGGAGTCTTCAAGGCTTGGCTCTAGCACATCAATCTTAGCAAAACGACGACTCAGTGCTTTGTCTTTATCGAAGAAATTACGAAACTCGCCATACGTTGTAGCGCCTATGCAACGAATTTTTCCCGAAGCGAGTGCAGGCTTAAGCAGGTTGGAAAGGTCCATCGAGCCACCGCTCGTTGCTCCCGCTCCTACAATGGTATGAATCTCGTCAATAAATAAAATAGCACCTTTTTTTGCTTCAAGTTCATTTAAAATTTCTTTGAGTCGTTTTTCAAAATCCCCTCGGTATTTTGTACCAGAAAGAAGCGCACCCATATCCAGTGCGTACACAGGAGAACCTTTCAAAATTTCAGGAACGTCCCCTTCGCTAATCTTTTCAGCTAAACCTTCCACAATCGCGGTTTTACCAACACCGGGTTCACCCACTAAAAGAGGGTTGTTTTTCTTCCTGCGACACAAAACCTGCATAACGCGTTTAACTTCATCCGCTCTTCCAATCAGAGGATCAATCTGTTTTTGTTTGGCAAGAGCAATAAGATCAATCGTGTATTTAGCAAGTGCACTCTCTTTTTGAGCATCGTTGTTTTCTTCTTTATTTTGGGGAGCACTGAGTGCGGTTACTTCTTCAACGATCAAAAGCTTATCCACACCTTGTTGCAAAAGTAAAGAGACACAAAAGGCATTACTTTCATCCATCATCGCAATTAAAAGGTCATACACGCTGGCTTCAGACTTGCCCGCACTCTTTACATGTAACATCATTGACTCAATGACGCGAGTCAGTGCTACCGTTTCTAAAGGCTCATACGTCTCTTCGGTAGGCACAATCTGAGGGTTTGCAACAAAATACTTTTCCATAGAACGTTGCAAGAAAGTAATACTGAGTCCACAGTTGATCAGAAGCTCAACCACATTCTCATTACTCAAAAGAGCAAAAAAGAGATGATCAACGGTGATATATTCATAGCGATGCTTTCTTACAAAAGCTATGGCGTCATTGAAAACAAAATTAAGTTCTTGGTTAACCATAATCTACTCCTTTTTTACTCGATAATTAACATCCGCACACTAAAATCCATTATTCTGCTTCCATAATAGCACGAAGGGGAAAATGTTCCTCTTTGGCCATTTTTCGGACATACTCTACTTTCGTCTCCGCAATCTCATACGTATAAACGCCACAAAGACCTTTGCCTTTTTCATGCACACTTAGCATAATCTCGGTTGCCTTTTCAAAACTATGATGAAAAATTTGCATCAAAACCTTGATGACAAATTCCATGCTACTGTAATCGTCATTGAGCAATAGAACTTTATACAATTGTGGCTCTTTGAGTTCTATCGCGTCAAGCGTTTCGTTTTGAAAATCCCCTTCGAAATGGTGCATTTAATGCCTCTATTGTGCAGTGAGTTTATCGATATCTTGTTGGATAATATCCAAATCTACTTTTCCGATATAAAATTTATTATCTGGATTTTTACCATAAATATCCGTAACATTTTGATACTTGCCATCTTTCAACACGACTTTAAACGGTACTTGCAAGGTTTCTTTATACTTAATGTCTTGCAAAATAGTCTCCACCAATTTTTTATTTTTCGGTGAATTGGTAATAAAATAATAGGCATTGTATTTGGCTGCAAAATTTTCCACGACATACTCATCACTGACATCTTCAAAAAAGTTAAGACCTATCAGCATGACACCATCACCATTTTGAAGTTGAAAATCCATCAAAGAAGGTGCCTCTTCCTGACATGGGGCGCAAAATGTACCGAAAATATCAATCAATAAAACCTTATTTTCATCATCTTCAAGCACAAACCCACCATTTTTACGAAGCAATGTGAGTTTTGCACCCGCTACGCTTTTAAGTTCAACTTTGTCACCATCTTTGTAGGTCTCTTTAACCGTAGGTGCACTTGATGATTCAGATCCACATCCTATCAACAAAAACAATGTTGCGATCATGACTAAACTGATTAACTTTTTCATACGTTTCCCCATATAACTTTTGGTTTATTCTACTTTATTTAAATAAATAATATGTAAACTACTCTTTGTAAGCATAATTTTTGATCGCTATTTTAGCTTCTCTTTGTGCATCTTTCTCTTTCAAACTCTCACGTTTATCATGTTCATTTTTCCCTCGAGCCAGTGCAATCTCAACTTTTGCAAGATTTTTGCTATTAAAATAAATTGCCAATGGCACAATCGTTAAGCCATCTTTTGCGACTTTTATATCCCATTTGCGTAACTGCTTCATGTGCAAAAGCAATTTACGAGGAGCTCTCTCATTAGGGGCATAGTTCAAATTGGCCGTTGAAAGGTGCGAAATATGCGCATTTAGCAAGAATGCTTCACCTTTAATAATCTTGACAAATGAATCTTTTAGATTCACTCTGCCTTGACGAATAGCTTTTACTTCACTACCTTGAAGCACAATGCCTGCTTCAAGCTTCTCTAAAATTTCATAATCATGAAACGCTTTTTTATTGCGTGCGACGGGCTCACCCATTAAAGTACCTCTTTAAGTCTAAAAAAACTGCTTCCACTGCCACTAAAAAACCACCCTTCTTTAGCATAAGTGCTAAGCTCAGGGTATGCCTTAAGAGATGCAGGGAAAAGATCATTGAGTTGTTCCTTAGAAAAACGGCTCAACAATTCGGGACTTTTGAGTGCAACCATTTTCGAAGCTAACGCTTGATCCATTGATTGCAAGAAATATTCCCTATAGGTTTTATACACCAACGCTGTATTACAAGCAAGTGAAGGTGTAAAAACTTCGATGTCAAGTGCGTTTTCATCAAACTTCTCAACGATTTCACCAATGCCACTGACATTGGCACTCTCATACCCTGATGCAAAAAATGCAACATCAGCTCCCACATCACTTCCAAGACGCATCATTGCTTCCCTATCAAGCCCCAAATTGGCAGTTTCATTGAGCATTTTTAAAAATGTGGCGCTATCGCTACTACCGCCTCCCAGCCCTGATCCTGTTGGAATATTTTTCTTTACATGTAAAGCAAAATCTTGCATGACCTGTTCGGCTTGTTTCTCAAAACCCTGCGCTTTGAGGACCATAAAAGTACGGTACAGGGTATTGTGCTCTAACGGACAGTTAAAATCACCCACTAACTCAAAAGGCTGTCTGCTTTTTTTAGGGACAAAACTTAACGTATCAAACAAAGAAGGTACGATCATAAAGCGTGAAAGTAGCTCATGGTAATTGCCACGTGTCCCTACAATTTTCAGGAAAATATTAACCTTTGCGTGCGCTTGATACTGCATTATTTAAGCTTAAAACTCAAACTAGAGAGCGCATCATGGCTTGTATTTTTGCTCGCTTCAATATTGGCTTCTTTGATCGCTTTTTCTAATTCTTCTCGTAAAATAAGCATATCTTTGGGCGCATCAAAGCCTAGTTTAACGACACCTTTAGAAATTTCGATAACCCTAATCGTAATATTTTCATTTAAAACAACACCCTCTCCGATTTTTCGTGTGAGTATTAACATGTTACGCCTTTAGCGATAGTGAATTTAAGAGATATTCTACCCCATTTGCGCTGATTTCCACAACGCTAAGGACTTCATCAATCACAAGTTGATAAATACCCTCTTCTTGTTTTTCAAAATTTTCAACACTTAACTTTCGCCCTAGTAAAATATCTTGAGGATCACCAAGGTAATCGTTGGAGGGTAGATCAAGATAATCTAAAGGGCTGAGCTCTTTCTCATTTTCATAGGTAAAGTCACCTTCATTGAGCCGTTCCAACGCACTCAAAGCGCCAGAAAATCCAAGTTTTTGAGCAATTAATGCCCCAATACTACGAACATATCCACCCTCAGAGATGGTAATCTCAAAGGTCAAAAAAGGATGTGCGTAGTGGATTAAATGACAGTCATAAACAGTACTTGTGATGGCTTTAAGCTCAAAGTCTTTATCCGCACGTGCCAAATCATACGCTCTTGCCCCTTCAACTTTTTTAGCTGAATATTTTGGAGGTAAATAGGTCATTTCACCTATCATGTTTTTAAGAACAAAGGTTACAGAATCGGGATGAAACGGCATCATCTGTTCTATTTTTTCAATCTTTTCGATATCGAGTGTTGGACTTGACGCCCCAATCCAAAGTGTTGCTCGGTACGTTTTTGGCGCTTTTTTCAAAAAACGGAACAATTTTGTAAACTGCCCAAAAGCAATAATCAAAACGCCCTGAGCAAACGGATCAAGTGTACCGGAGAATCCCGCTTTTTTAACAGTGTAACGTCGTTTAATTCGGCTCAAAAAATGGTTTGAAACCATACCTGAAGGCTTATAGGCAACAAAAAGGCGGTTATCCACTAAATCTTCTCCACAAACGACGCCAAAATATCCCTTCTCGTACCACTAAAATTAATTTGCAATTTAAACTCACGTCCCACTTTGCTGATCTCTGTTACACGTCCAATGCCAAAGATTTTATGTTTGACTAAATCACCTTTTTTAAATGAAGTCGTTTTTTCAAAAATCAAACTTCCTTCACACACACCTGCTTCTTTCAAGAAACGGCTTTTGGTAAGCTCTGTTCTACGCCCTTTGTAAAAACGACTGGCAGAAAAACTCAGCGTGAGCTCTTTTTTAGCACGCGTAATTGCGACGTATCCAAGTCGTCGCTCTTCTTCGATGTCACTACCATCTCCAATCAACGGGAAAAAGCCCTCTTCCAAACCGATTACAAAGAGATACTCAAACTCCAAGCCTTTACTGGCATGAATGCTCATAATGGAGATATTTTCGCTATCAATCTGATCTTGATCGCTCTGCAATGCAAGCTCATTTAAAAAATCATCCACATTCATTTGAGGATTTTGTTTGACATAATCACGAAAAAGTCCGTAAAACTCATCAATATTTGAGATACGGTCCAGTGAGTCTGGTTGATTGTTGTAGTATTCTTTAATGGCAAAAGACTCTTCTATCGCATCAATCATATCGTAGGTGGAATTTTCCTGAATGCTTCTCATATGAGCGATGTTTTGAACAAACTCTTTAAGGGCTAACGAAGCCTTCTTGGTCGCCTCTTTTTCAATGGCAGATTCATTACATGTAATGTACTCATAGATGGATTGACGGTTATCGTAAGCTGATTTAATCATGCGCTCAATCGTCACTTTTCCAAGCCCTCGTTTAGGACGATTGATAATGCGCTTAATGGAAAAATCATCATGAGGGTTGGCAATCACACGCAAGTAACTGATGACATCTTTGACCTCAGCTCTTTCGTAAAACTTTACGCCACCAACCATATTGTAAGGAATCTGCTCTTTATTCAGACCCTCTTCCAATGAACGACTCAGCGCATTGATGCGGTATAACACGGCAATTTCATTGGGGCTCACACCGCTTAAGATGAGCTTCTTAATGCGTTTTGCGATGGAGTGTGCCTCTTGATTTTCATCATGAGAATCCATCACCTCAATCGCTTTACCATCGCCCTTGGTACTCTCAAGCACTTTGCCGATACGCCCACGGTTGTGTTCAATTAAATCATTCGCTGCTTTAAGAATTTGTGTCGTAGAACGGTAGTTTTTTTCTAACTTTACGATTTTGACATTTTCAAAGGATTCGTGAAACTCTAAAATATTTTTAATGTTTGCGCCACGCCAACCGTAAATACTCTGGTCATCATCGCCCACTACACAGAGATTGTTATGGGTAAAACAGAGTTTACGGAGCAGTTTGTATTGCAATTCATTCGTATCTTGGTACTCATCAACCATGATGTACTGATAGCGACGGCTCACCTCTTCGCACAAAGCATCATCGCTCTCTAAGATTTTATAAGGAAGGACTAAAAGATCATCAAAGTCAACCAAGTTATTGGACTCCAAATAGTCTTCATACTGCTCATAGAGTTTAGCGATGACTTGGTAACTTTTTTGCTCTGCTTTTTCCCATGCCACTTTGGGGTCAATGAGAGACGTTTTATAGCGTGAAATCTCGCTGGCAATCATTCCTGTTGGAAGTTCAGTGTTCGAGCTAAAGCTTTTTAAGATACGTTTTTTATCATCGGTATCAATGACAACAAAACTATTCTTTCGCCCTATTTTTTCAATATGAAACTTTAAAAAGAGTAGACCAAATTTATGAAAGGTACATAAAAGTGGTGGGTACGTATGCTCTTCAATCATCGCCATAGCACGCTCACGCATCTCACTGGCGGCTTTGTTCGTAAAGGTGAGCGTTAGTGTATTGGCAGGAGGAATGCCTAAAGAGAGTAAATAAGCCAAGCGTGACGTGATTGTTTTGGTTTTTCCACTTCCTGCTCCTGCTAAGATGAGGACAGGTCCATCTACACATTTTACCGCATCTTGTTGTGACTCGTTTAACATCGTTAAATCTTGCATACGTTCATCTACTTTTTTGTGATATAAATTGTATTTATTATAGCAAAAAAAGTTTAAGCAAAACTCTACAGATTTTTTTCATCATTTAAACGCTACGATAAACAAAAGTTTTGAAACAAAAGTGTAGCAATATACATTGTTTTTGTTATTATTTTTTGTTATAATCTTCCAAGTGTTATAAAAAATATTTATCAAATAAAAGGATTATTTCATGCTGAAAGATTTCTCAAAAGTGGAAACCTTTTTGACCGTTGTACGAGAAAAAAGCTTCTCTAAAGCCTCTAAAAAACTTGGCATCAGCCAACCTGCTGTAACACAGCAGATAAAACTTCTTGAAGAATACTTAGATATTCAAATTGTGGATCGTAAAAAGAATGGTATCAAACTCACTACGGCGGGTGAAGAACTTTACAAGGTAGCTATAAAGCTTGAAAAACATCTTTTAGCCGCTGAACGAGAGATGCTCCGCCTTGTTAATAAAGAGGTTATTTTTGTGCTTGGAGCGTCACCAATGATTGGTAACTATATTCTGCCAAATTTTCTAAATGACATCCAAGAAGCCATTAAAAATAATGTGATGCTCAAAGTGGAAGATGCCGCAGAAATTACGGAAAAGCTCCTCGATAAGAAGGTGGATTTAGCGCTGATTGAAGCACCTATCTTTCAAGAAGGTATTATTTACCGCGAATGGTTAGAAGATGAGTTGGTGATCACATCCCGTTCCCCTCTTCCTAAAATGGTTAAAAAAGAGGATTTACTCTCTTACAATTGGATATGTCGCGAAGAAGAATCCAATACCCGTAAGATTATTCATGAGACATTTGAGAAAATGGATGTAGATTGTAAAAGCTTTAAGGTTAAAAGCATTGTCACAAGTTCTACTGCTGTTAAACATACACTGATGAAAGCAAATATCGAAGATACGCCAACTGTTTCGATTATCTCAAAACATATTATTGCTGACGAGTTAGAAAATGGACTACTGTATACCACAAAGATGAAAGGCTTGAAATTGACACGTATGCTCTATCTTTGCTACATCAAAGATCGTAAACATGATGCACTGATTGACAATGTTATCAACTACATTATGAGCAAACAAGAAATTAAAGCTTAATGCTACTTTTTAATCAGCTTTTGATTATCGGGATTGGACATAAGCGCTTCCATTGAGCGTTTTAGTCCAGTTTCTTTGGGCTCTTTTACTGGAGATGTAAGAGGTGTACTTAAGTTAATAAATACAGGAATCTCTTCAATAATAATCTGTAATATTGCTTCAATCGGTAAACTGACCAAAGAACCAAAATTATCACTACCAAAACCTGCTTCAAAGCTGATTCTTCCATTATAAACTTGGGTACTTTCAAATGTGTATCCCGCTAAAAAGAACATCGTAATCGGTTTGAAGTTTTGCCTGATTTCAGCGGGTAACTCAGGATCAAATGTGACATCTGAGATGTTCGTTAAAATCGAAAAATTCACCCCACGTTTAAGAAGCAACTCCAACACCTCTTTGGTGTGTTTTTTCATTAATCCATAAAACTCTTCACTCCCAAGTAACGCTTCAAGCATCGCACATTCCTTTAAATTCTGCTAAGAGGGATTCTATTTCGCTAATACCTAATTGCCAAAAATGCTCATCTTCAATGTCAAACCCAAATTTTTTAATCAACTCTTTTGGACTTTGACTTCCACCCGCACTCAAAAAGCTTGTGTAATTTTGAACAAATGCCGCTTTATCACTTTTTTTATACAATCCGTAAAGTGCTAAAACCAGTAATTGCCCATAACTATAGGCATAGCAGTAAAAGGGTGAGTGAATAAAATGAGGTATATAGCTCCACCAAAGCGCGTAATCTTTTGTGAGCGTAATACTCTTACCAAACATTTTTTGGCTCTCTTGCATCCAGTATTGATTAAATGTGTCAAGATCTAATTCGCCCTCGTGCTCATGCACTTTACGCTCAAACGTCGTAAAATTGATTTGGCGGTAAAGGGTAGAGAAAATATCTTCAATTTTACTGGCATACAAAGAGCGTTTTTCACTTAGACTCAAATTATCTTTAATGGCATCAAATGCAAGCATTTCTGCAAAGACAGAAGCTGTTTCAGAAGTCGTCAAAGGTGTGTCACTTCCAAGATACCCCACATCACGGGAAAGATACTGATGAATCGCATGCCCTAGTTCATGTGCCAAGGTAAAAAGATCGCGTCTCGTATCGGTATGGTTTAAAAGCACATACGGATGCGTACTGGGTGTTGCAGGATGGGAAAATGCCCCGCCTCTTTTTTTATCTTTGGGGAATACATCAATCCACCCTTTTTCAAAGGCCATAGAAGCAATTTCATAAAATTTAGGATTAAACTTTTTAAAGGCATCAAGCACTATTTTCTTGGATGTTTGAAAATCAAACTTCTCTGTGGATTCTTCCAATGGGGCATAACGATCGTACTCATAAAGTTCAGGAAGTCCTAAAAGTTTTGCCTTAACAACGTAATAATCTTGCACTAAATGAAAACTACTTTCAGCGCTTTTAACCAAAGCATCGACACTTTTTTGTGTAATTTTATTATCCATATGGCGAGACTGTTCCGCATTTTTGTAACCACGAAGTTCACATTCACTCGCGAGATCCGTTTTAATCATATTGAAGATGTATGCCAAAAGTGGCTGATGGGGTTTCAGCCCTTTTGTAAAAGCACTTGCTACTTTTTGTCGTACCTCACGGTTTGAGTCTTGAAGTTTACTAAGGATCTCCTCTTCGGAGAGTTTTTCGCCTTCGTAGGAAAATTTTAAACGGCTAAAATGCTCATCAAAAAGTCTGCTAAATGCTGAAGATGACGTCATCTCTTTTTTAAGAAGAATGCGCTCCTCTTTTTGGCTGAGTTGATACGGCTTTTCTTCCATGAGTGACTCTAAATAATACTTATACGTAGGAGCAGCAGCGATTAACTCTTCTTGTTTTGGTTTGGAAAGTTTATTGAATTCAAGTTCAAAGAAGAGAAGATCTTCGGCAATATTGCTGTGTGCTTGCTGGTATTTGGCATAAAATCCGCCATTGTCGCTATTGGTTGCAAATTTCAAAAAAGCATAGGTCATAATACGACCAAGCATCTCATTGATCGATTCATACTCCCTGATTGATTCTAAAAACTCATTGACATGTAACTCTTTAAGTTTACCTTTGCAAACCGACTCGAAGCTTTTTGCTCGCGATGCGACATCCTTTAAATCCACTTCTAACAATGTTTCATTTTCGTAGAGTGCTGAAAGATCCCAATTCAAAATTTATTCCTTTATCCATATACGTTATCAATGATTTTAAATCCTATAAGTGTACTCATTATAGCAAATTTCTCTACTTTTTGAAGGCTTTTGATGTCTAAATACTCAGACTTTAGCACTTATCTTACACATAAATGTATTCAAATTATCTCTTTTTCTAAAATAGATGAAGTAATATTTTTCACTTTCTCTCTATCAAAAAGGTCTAGTGTGTCTTTCCATTCACGTTTACATGTAAAGTATATACATGGTTAAGTGTGCTTGTTTAATGCTTGATTATCGAAGGAATCGTGTTCTTTAAGAGGGTATCTTGTGTACTATGGAGATTCTTTACATGTAAAGTTTTTATACTATTGGATTGAGCTTCAAACTCTTGTGCGGTGGGAGCAATATAACAAATGAATGGACTTTTTTTTAACAAAACATTGAGTTTGGCAACAAACTCAATGCTCAATCAGCTTCTCCAAAACGGCCATTCTCACCGCTACACCATTTTTAACTTGCTCTAAAATTTTGGAGCGTGGGTCTTTCATCATAAAATCATCCACATCGACGTTACGGTGTACAGGACCTGGATGAAGAATGATGATATCACGATCTCCCATGAGTTTTGACGTGATACAAAAATCTGCCCCATAATCTTTCAGTGAGGCGTAAATCTGATTTGCATGGCGCTCTGTTTGTGCACGTAAACTCATAATCACATCGACTTCGTCAATCACTTCTTCAATAGCGTGATACACGCGAAGATCAGTTTGAGGTAAGAAATGTGGTGGTCCTACTAAAATCACTTCAACACCTACACGCGCTAGGAGCTCAATATTGCTGTTTGCAACTCTGGAGTTTTTGATATCGCCCACAATGGCCACTTTTTTACCTCTTACATCACCAAAATGGCGCTTCATGGTAAAAAGATCAAGCAAGGCTTGCGTCGGATGCGCGTGAGCCCCATCGCCTCCATTGACGATGGGGCAGTTAACATAATTAGCTAAAATGTGTGGCACACCTGAGCTTTTATGACGTACCACGATCGCATCAGGACCCATCGCATCAAGGTTAGCAGCCGTATCAAAAAGCGTTTCACCTTTGCTGGAAGAACTACGTGAGACATCAAGACTTACGACCATCGCACCAAGGCGCTTTGCTGCGATTTCAAAACTACTGCGTGTTCGCGTAGAGTTTTCAAAAAAGATGGTAATGACCGTTTTGTTTTTCAAAATTTCTCGTGGCTTTTCATCCAAAAACTCTGTTGCTCGCTCAAGCAACTTCTCAATCTCTTCCAACGAAAAATCCCGTGTATTAATCAAATGGTTCACGCACCGCTCCTTGATGATTTTGCAAAAATGATAACAAATTTTGACTGTAAGTTTCGTTAACACTTTATTGAAATCTGTATGCTACAATTCGCAAAAAGGAGAAAACATGAAAAAAATATTTTGCGCGCTACTTCTGCTTTTGGGTTCTCTCCTTTATGCAGAGACCTTATCTTTTCAAGAAGGCGTGCGCGTTACTTCCAGTAAACCTGAATATCGTATGGTGGCAACACGCGTACCGTATCAAGATTGCTGGGATGAACAACTCGAAACACATTATGCGCCACAACAGCAAAGTGATGGTAGTAGTGGCATCGTTGGTGGTGTTATTGGCGGTGTTGCAGGTGGTGTTTTAGGACATCAAGTCGGTGGTGGTAGTGGAAAAACTGCTGCAACTGTGGGTGGTGCTATTGTGGGAACATTGGTCGGGAAAAACCTTGCAGAACAAAATAGCTATTCTACACCTCCTCCAACCTATAGAACAGAGCGACGTTGTACTACACGTTATGAGGAGAAAACTGCAGAAAAATTTATGGGATACCGAAATACGGCAACCTACAAAGGCCAGACAATTATCAAATATTCTGATCAGCCTTTAGAGTTTATCCCCTTGAACATCACGGTAAGCTACTAAACTCTCTATAATAGCGTCCATATCCTCTTGTAATGACAACACTCTGCCGAATAATTTTTTAAAAAATGGCAGGGTGATTTCATCAAAACGCGTACGATCTCCCTTAAAATTGACACACCATTCATAATCATCCACTCCTAGACTATCCAAAAGATGGAGATTGAGTAAAATGTCATTGATACAGCCAAGTTGATCGTGTCCTACCAACAATGTTTTGGCATGAAAGAGACGAATAAAATCGTACATGTAAAGATCTTCTTCAATCGGAACTAAAAGTCCACCAGCGCCTTCAATGAGCACAATGTCACAAAGCGCTTCAATCTTTGCATAAGCACTTTCTAAAAGCTCAAGACTAATTTTTTTGCGTCCTTTGGAAACATACGGAGCGGCTGGAAGTTCAAATTGATACGGCGTAATATCTCTCATCTTCAAAACTTCAAGTGCAGGATTCAAACGTTTTGCATTCTCAAACAGCAACGTAGCATCAAGAGGATGAGTGATAACACCTGTCTCAATAGGTTTCATAACACCTACTTTTAGCCCTTTTGCGCTGAGTGCTTCAAGAAGTTTAAGAGTGGTATAGGTTTTGCCAATATCAGTATTAGTCGCGGTGATAAAAATGGGAGGGTATTTCATAGAGACTCTTTTTTTTTCGTATTATAACAAAAAAGGCTTAGAGGAAACGGACGCCAAAACAGCGCCCGTAAGATTTTTAGCCGATAAGGTAGCGGGTTAAAAAAGCAAGCGATGCTGCTACAATATGCGGTGCACCGTACAAAAATGTGGCAAATACTTGGATCAAAATACTTTTTTTCAGTTTCAGTCCAAAAATAATCATTGTCCCAATGAACGTTGTTGCAAAAATATAAGACAGAGCATGGGTTAGCCCATAGCTTGGATTATACGTAATGCTTGCGAGTGCCAAGGAAATCACATAAGAGGCAATAAAAAAACCAATCACATTAAGGAGTGTCTCATAGCGTTGGAACTTCTCATAAAAGTCCTCTACACTCGGAGCTGGCAAGCCTTTAGACTCTTTAAGCTTTTTAGAGGCAATAGCTCTTTTCTCAAAAAAGAAAAAGACAAATAGCGTTAAAGCAACCCCAAGAGGAACAATTAAAAACAGTGCATCCATAGCAAACTCCTTGTGTCATTTTTGTGATCTTTGAAGATTGTAACTTTGGTTTGTTTGGTGGTTGCTTAAAAGGATTAATTAATGATAATTTCTTCTATTTAAATCGTACGGGGATACAAAAGTCCAGATCAAACGTCTCATTAGTATTGATAAAATGGTTTTTTCGATACACCGCAAAAGAAGGGAGCGATGCCTTTTCATAACTACTTTTGGGTAACCATTCATGGTAGATCACATCCATAAATTTTTTGAGATCGCCATAAACTCCTTGCAGTGAAAAAACCGCACAAAAGGTTTGAGGAATCCTCATAACCCCTATTTCACCACTTCGATAAAACTTTTGACCCAGTGGAAGTTCTAAACATGCCACATAATGACACAAGGAAGATTCCACAAAGCGTGGATTGCTATGATGCAACCCTATCATCGTTTGCTTGGAAAAGTCGATACCTTGGCGTAATGCCCACTCTTGAAGCTTCAGCCATGCCATCTTGATGCTACGATCATATCCTTTGTGTCTGACATACGCAACATCAAAACTAGGCATGGAACAAATCTTTACATGTAAAGGTTTGTTCACAAACGTATAGTCTCTGTTTTCGTTGGCAATATCCACTTCGCGCCACTTGGTTGGTGTTACACTAAAATTCTCTTTAAACGCTTGAGAAAAGGAAGCATTGGAGACAAATCCTACCTCGTGCATAATGTGTGTTATCGTAGCCTCTGGATTAAAAAGCAAAAGGTTGGCAGCATGTTCAAGTTTAACACGCTTAATGTACGCATGCAAGCTCTCACGCGTGACTTCTTTAAAAATACGATTGAAATGAAACGGAGACATCGCAACCAAAGTGGAGAGCTCTTTCACACCAAAGTTCTTTGCAATATCACCATGGATATAAAAAAGCACTTCATTGACACGCTCAATATGGTCATTTTTAGTCATCTGTTTCTGTTTCATGAAACAATTATAGCACAAATGGACAAAACTAATCCCTCGTTTCATGTGGCTAATACAAAGAAGAAGCGCTATAATTTCGATACATTTTTTATAAAGGCTTATGCAATGCAAACCAAATTTGCAAAACGTGTTACCACAGCGTCACGTTCATTTACGCGAACAATCCTAGATTTAACAGCACAAAGCTCCATCATCTCTTTTGCAGGTGGACTTCCTGATGCGGCACTTTTTCCAAGAGAAAGTATTGAAAAGTATGCCAAAAAACTTTTTGAAACTGAAGATAACCGTTTATTTCAGTACAGTAACGCTTCTGGCGTAGAAGCACTTAAAGTTGAAATTGCTAAAAAATATGTCAATACAACGTCAGCAGAAATCATTCTTACCAATGGCTCTCAACAAGGGCTTGATCTCATGTGTAAAACATTTTTAGATGAGAAAGATTGCATCATCGTCGAAGATCCAAGTTACCTTGCAGCTCTTGGTCTTTTTCATATGTACAATGTCACCATTAAAGCAGCTCCACTTAATGCAAATGGTGTTGATACGGTTGCGCTTGAAACTCTTTTTCGTGATTACAGTCCTAAATTTTTCTATACAATTCCAATTTTTCAAAATCCAACAGGGTATTCTTATACGATTGAAACCCGTAAAGAAGTCGTGCGAATTGCAAAAAAATACAATGTGATTTTACTTGAAGATAGCCCTTATGAAGCGCTTCGATATGATGGCACACAAACGACTGCTTTTGCTGATTTGCTACCTGAACTGACCATTGCGCTTGGAACATTTTCAAAAACCTTAGCACCCGATTTTCGTATCGGTTGGATGAAAGCACCCAAAGAGATTATCAGTGCATTAACACTGAGTAAAGAAAGTACGGATTTGCAAAATTCTAAATTTTTCCAACATATTTGTGCACGTATGATGCAAAGCGGTGAATTACAAGAACACATCAAAACGTTAATCCAATATTACCGCCCTAAACGTGACGCCATGGTTAAAGCATTACACACATTTTTTGGGGATAGCATCGAATTTATTGTGCCTGAGGGTGGTATGTTTATTTGGGTTAATTTTAAAAAATGTCATGACAGTATGAAGTTTTTTGATGTGGCTATCAAAAAAGGAGTTGCCTTTGTGCCGGGAAGTGTTTTCTTTGCCGATAAACGTGTAAGCTCTTATGGACGACTTAACTACACTAACTCAAGTCTAGAGCAGATTGAAGATGGTGTTAAAAAACTTTTTGAAGCATACAACGAACTGAGTTAAATACCTCTTTTACAAATAATATCGCCAAGCTGTGCTCCCACAGCTTGGGCTACTACATCGCACTTTACTTTAAAGAGGAAGAAAATAGGTAGCCCTTGCATTTCACCCAAACACTCATAATTTCCCATCCCTTTTGAGATAATGCAGTCTGCTCTTTCAAAAAGAGAGCGTGCCTTTTCATTCATCAGCTCTATCACAAGCCCAGGAGTAGGGACACCACTATCAACAATCGTGGCGACTTCATCCATCCCAGAGGCTAATGCATCTTTACATGTAAGATCATTGATGATAGGACGACCTCGTACAAAATAGTACACTTTAATATTTGGGAAAAGGGCTTTAATGGTTTGAATATAGAGTTTATCAAAAATCTCTTCACCTGCATTATCCGCTAAATAGACCAATGTTTGTGACTTTTGTAATTGCGCTTCAAGAGCTTTGAAATCATCAATCGCAAAGGGAGTATGATAAACCTTCTCCAACTCTTCTTCAAGGTCATACAGCATGACAGCAGCCAAATCTATTACATTACCAGCTACGGCTGTTTTGGTGGCTTCAAAAAGTTTAGTGGAACTATTACAGATTTTTTGCTGACATAAAGGAAGAAACGCTTTCGCTTTTGCTGAGGATGCTTTTTTAAAATCAATATAAAGATCATCCACGTTTAAAAGATCTGCCATTGCTTCATATAAAGGAGCCGCATTGTATGGAGGATTTTGATTTTTATCAAAGGATTGAATCTGTTGTCGAGCAAGAGCATCAATAGCTTGCGCTTGTTCATCATTTACATGTAAAAGTTCACACACGCGTTTTGTTTGATCATGTATACAGATTAAACAGCGCTCTTGAAGTTTCATGTGATTCTTTTAAAATTATATGGAAGAGATAAAAGGAGAAAAGGCAATAACCTGTGGAATGTTACTGCCAAAAAAATATTATTTTCTAAGTTCTCTAATTTTTGCAGCTTTACCACGTCTATCTCTAAGATAGAAGAGTTTCGCACGTCTTACAACACCACGTCTAAGAACAACGATCTCATCAATACTATCAGAATAGATTGGGAAGATTCTTTCAACACCGATGCTGTTTGCACCAATTTTTCTTACCATAAAAGTCTCGCCTGTACCAGAACCGCGTCTTGCGATACAAATACCTTCAAAATTTTGAACGCGTTGTTTATCACCTTCAATAATTTTTACTGCAACTCTTAGGGTATCACCTGCTCTAAAAGCTGGAACATTCTTCTCAGAAATTTGTGCTGCTTCAAAAGCTTCAATATATTTATTTCTCATCTATTATCCTTTTTGTTCATTCTAATGCTTCACGCTAAAGCGAGAAAACAGATCGGGTCTGAAATATTTTGTTTTAGATTCAGACATTTTATTTT
>JAVHRG010000103.1:0-4105 GCA_036171535.1 Sulfurospirillum sp.
AAAGGCGGTTGTTTGCTCCCTGGTGTACAATATTTCCCAGAGCAAAGTAGCAAAGCAGACAGTGCTCAAGGGATTACGCAAAAGATGTTAAACTCAGCTGCGTATTGGTTTTTATTTCAAGGTGTGGATGAATATACACTTAAAAAAATCAATAATATAATCGGTAAAGTACGTTATAGAAAAGAGCAGATTAGGGAGCAACTTGTCGCTGATCCATTAAATCGTAAAAATTACCAAATTGAAGAATCGGATCTGCTAAACACCAGTTTGTTTCAGTCGTTAGGCCAAAATTATGAGCATATCACGTTTGTGCCATCGAAACGAATTTTGTATAAAGGGTATACGCCAAAAGCGGAATTACCAAGTAAAAAAGCAAACTACATTCAAAGTGAGAATATTGAAAGATATTATCGGGAAGTACGGGTATAAGTAAGGATAAGGGAGACTTCTCCCTTATCTGTTAGAATTTGTAATCTAAATAATTTTCCCAAGCGCTTGTTTAATAGATATAGGTGCATTTTTTGCAACGTTTACGTAAAATTTTATAGGCTCAACGAGGTCGATTTCATCTAAATATTTTTGAGTGTCGAGTCTTGAGAGGGCATCATGTAAGTCATGTAAATCTTGAAGCGTAACGGCCTCAGAGTTTAAAAGCTTCTCAAAAATAGATGCATCATGATAAAGCGCAACACTTAGGTCGATAATGTCTCTTGATTTATTTTGATCTTTTCTATAGACGATTTTCTTTGCCAGAATATCTTCCAAACTTTCAACATAAATACTCTCATGAAAAAAAGTGTGACTATCATCGATGATTGCATGACCTATAAAATCTTGTGATACTAAAATGTCAATTTTGATATTTTCTTTCGTGAGTAGTCTGATGTGATTGGCTAGGTCAATATACTTTGCAGTATTAAATGAGCGTGAGTCTTCCAACCAATGTTTTGGGCTTAGGTAATTCAATATTTGTGGATCGGTCACGAACAGATCAATATCGAAACTTTTTCGATGTTGGAAATGATAAATCGCTAATGCTGTTCCACCGCCGAATCTTATAAAAGAGAGATCGTTATTCGGTAGCAGTTCTTTACACTCACTGATGAGATCATTAAGTGCTTTAATTTGTTTAGCATATGTGTCAAGAATGAAAGAGTGTGTTTTAGTATCCATGATGGAGTACTTTTTTGACTTTTTTCATCGGTATTTTAAAGTGGATCGCAAAATCCTCTATCTCTTCTTTGAGAGCTTCTGTTTTAATAATGTCCAAGGCGTATTTTTCTATAGGCTTTTCAGGAATTTTCCCCATAAGAAGCTTTTTAATATCATTGGCTCCAAGATGCTTATCTTCATTACCGATAGAAGCATTGACCGTTGATACGAGCATATCGTAAGCTGTTGCTGACTTGTATAAGTTTAAGATAGATTCTTTATCGACATGTGTTAAAAAATCAGCGAGTATTTTTTTGGAATGCCCCTCTTTTTTCCATTCATTGAGAGTCGATTGAGGAACACCAAAGATATCAGCGATCTCTTTTGCTTTCATTGGAACTCCTTTTTATCGAAATTATACGACTATCGTAGTTTTTTGTCAATAATTATATATAAACTTTATGAGTTCTTGATTTTGAGAAAATTAAATAGTATGAAATTGACATAATATACAACGCTACGTAACGCTATTTCGCAGTTTAAAATCTGTTAATTTATGCATTTCTAGTGTCTTATATTGATAAATTATTAAATGATGAATGCAGTTAATTTATCATTAGAAGATATGGATTTTGTTGATTTTGTGGGGAGTATGTGGGATAAAATATTTGAGTTTGTTTTAAAAGCTCGTAGTTTAGGGAGTTTAAGGATTAGTGGCCGGGAGAGAGGGATTTGAACCCCCGGAGGTATAACCCTCAACGGTTTTCAAGACCGCCGCATTAAGCCGCTCTGCCATCTCCCGACAGAAAGTTTGTAGATGATACATAATATAAAGGTGGAGGCGACACCCGGATTTGAACCGGGGATCAAGGCTTTGCAGGCCCATGCCTTACCGCTTGGCTATATCGCCACCGTATTTCTCTATATAGAGGTGGTGCCCGGAGCCGGATTTGAACCGGCACACCCAAACGGGCGAGGGATTTTAAGTCCCTTGCGTCTACCAGTTTCGCCATCCGGGCAACGCGTTTCTTTTTAAGATTAAACTAAATGGAGCGGGAAACGAGGTTCGAACTCGCGACCCCGACCTTGGCAAGGTCGTGCTCTACCACTGAGCTATTCCCGCATCTAAAAAAGAGTTGAGAGTATAGCAGTTTTTTTTCGTAATGTAAAGTCATTTGCGTAAAATTCTTTACATGTAAGCTTTTTTAGAGCGGTTTTGCTATAATTTAAAAAATTTTTTAAGGAATATTGATGCGAAGTGATCAAGTCAAAAAAGGGTATAACAGAGCGCCACATCGAAGTTTGTTTCGAGCGACAGGTTTAAAGGACGAAGATTTTAATAAACCATTTATTGGAGTAGCAAACTCTTATATTGATATTATTCCAGGTCACTTTTTTTTGCATGAGTATGGTGTTATCATTAAAGATGAGATTCGTAAAAACGGTTGTGTACCATTTGAATTTAATACGATTGGCGTGGATGATGGCATAGCAATGGGACATGATGGTATGCTCTACTCACTTCCAAGCCGCGAGCTGATCGCCAATTCGATTGAGACAATGATGAATGCGCACATGTTAGATGCGATGATTTGTATTCCTAACTGTGACAAAATCGTTCCGGGAATGATTATGGGCGCACTTCGTGTTAATGTTCCAACGGTGTTTGTGAGTGGTGGACCGATGAAAAAAGGTTACACGAAAGAGGGAGCACCTCTTGATTTGAACTCTGCCTTTGAAGCGGTTGGTAAGTTTGAAAAAGGGGATATTACTGAATCGGAACTGACGGATATTGAGTGCAATGCTTGTCCAAGTGGTGGTAGTTGTTCGGGGATGTTCACGGCCAACAGTATGAATACACTCATGGAAGCAATGGGTATTGCCCTTCCAGGCAATGGAACCATTCCAGCGTTGACCCCAGAACGTGAAGTTCTTTTACGTGCAGCTGCAAAGCGAATTTGTGAAATTGCCGTTGATGATCGTTTTAAGCTTAGAAATATCTTGAATGAAAAAGCTGTGCGTAATGCGTTTGCCATTGATATGGCAATGGGTGGAAGTTCTAATACAGTTTTGCACATGTTGGCTATTGCTAAAGAAGCTGGCGTTAATTTTGCGATTAAAGATATTAATGAAATTAGTAAAAACGTTTCCCATATTGCTAAAATTTCTCCTTCTCTATCAACGGTTCATATGGAAGACATCAACCGTGCTGGTGGCATGAATGCAGTTATGAAAGAGGTTAGTCGACGCGATAATGGCATTTTATATTTAGATAATTTAACAGTGACGGGTGAAACTGTTGGTGAGCGCATTGCTAATGCAGAGATTAAAGATACTGCCATTATTCATACACTTGAAAATCCTTACTCCAAAGTGGGAGGTTTAGCTATTTTATTTGGTAATTTAGCACTCGAAGGATGTGTTATTAAAACAGCAGGTATTGTTGGGGCTCGCCAATTTATTGGCAAAGCAGTCTGTTTTGACTCTCAACAAGAAGCACTTGCTGGCATTATAAGTGGAAAAGTTACCAAAGGCAATGTTGTTGTCATTCGTTATGAAGGGCCAAAGGGCGGTCCAGGAATGCAAGAGATGCTTTCGCCTACGAGCTTAATTATGGGTATGGGATTAGGAGCTGATGTTGCACTGATTACCGATGGACGTTTTTCGGGCGCTACCAGAGGCCTCAGCATTGGTCATGTAAGCCCAGAAGCAGCTGAGGGTGGCCTTATTGGTCTTCTTCACGATGGTGATACTATACAGATCGATGTAGATGCCTATACGATTGAAGCATTGATTGATGAAGCTGAACTTGCACGTCGTAAAGCAGCATTTAAACCTAAAGTTAAAATCATTCATGGCAGTTGGTTGAAACAATACCGTCAACTGGTCACTAATGCCAGTAGTGGCGCCGTGTTACGAACTGAAGAGGCGTAATGACGGATTTTTTTAATTT
>JAVHRG010000104.1:0-4102 GCA_036171535.1 Sulfurospirillum sp.
TTGTTTTAGTGTTTGCATTCTACTCATGGAAACACTAAAACAAGGCCTAAAACACCCAGCAATACACTTGGGTTTTTAAAATTGCCTACGCCCACTAAAACCGCAGGATTGGCAATGACCATCCCCATACTTTTAAGCCCAATAAAGGCAATAAAAGAGCCAATACCTGCACTAATCGCCCGTCTAAGATCATGTGGTACACTCTTCATAATCCATACCCGAAGCGGTGTTAAAGAAAGAACGAGGAACAAAAGCCCTGAGAGAAAAACAACGCCAAGAGCGGTTTGCCAAGGTACTTTCATACCTAAAACCAGACCAAACGTAAAGTAAGCATTAAGTCCCATACCAACGCTCATAGCAATCGGTGTGTTCGCCCAAAGACCATTAAGGATGGACGAAAAAATCGTGATCAACGCCGTTGCAGTGATCAACGCTTCCATTGGCATACCCGTTTTGCTCATGATAATAGCATTGACAGGCACGATGTACATCATGGTCAAAAAGGTCGTAAAACCAGCCGTAAATTCGGTTTTGACCGTTGTACCATTTTTTTCTAGTTTGAAAAAGTCCACCAAAGTAGATCCTTTAAATTAAGATATTAATACGTCTTGAGTTCGTTATAGAGGCTATCGCGTTCTACGGCGGTAAAACCGCTCGTTTCAATCAGTTCTAAAATACTTTGCATTCCAAGGCCTTTGGCACTGTTCGCACCTGCTGCTGATTGGATGGATTCCACTTCAATCGTACCATCCAGATCATCTGCACCGTATTCCATGGCAACAAGAGCAAGGTTGATCGTTGATGTTGCCCAGTAGGCTTTGATGTGGTTGATATTATCAAGCATCAGACGACTGATCGCAAAGGTTTTCAAAATCTCCGTAGAGCTTAAAAAATCGTCTACTTTTAAATAGTTATTGTCGCGTTGATAGACAAGGGGAATAAATGCATTAAAGCCATGGGTGCGATCTTGAAGGTCACGAAGACGGAGCATATGATCGATGCGGTGTTCGCGTTTTTCGACATGGCCAAAGAGCATCGTTGCATTGGACTCATGCCCTTTTTTGTGCCAAAGTTCATGAATGTGCAACCACTCCGTTGAGCTGACTTTGCCTTTGCAAATGTACTCACGCACACCCTCATCAAAAATTTCAGCACCACCTCCAGGCATCGAATCCACACCATGCGCAATCATCTTGTCAATCACTTCTTCGAAACTGAGATGATATTCTGTTGCCAAAAAGTTGATCTCCGCTGCCGTCAAAGCCTTTACATGTAAATGAGGAAAACGTGCTTTGATTTTAGAAAAAATCTCCAAATACCACTCCAGTCCCGTTGCAGGATTGTGAGCAGAGACCACATGCACTTCGGTAATGTGGTTGTCTTTTACAGAATGATCTAAAATCTTCAAGATCTCTTCGTGGGTCATCGTGTAGGGGTTGGGATTTTTTCTATTGGCAGAAAAAGCGCAAAATTTGCAGATGTCTTTGCAGATATTGGTGGGGTTAATATGTCGGTTGACATTAAAAAAAACTTTGTTGCCGTGAAGATTTTTGCGTCTTTGGTTAGCATATTTGCCTAACGTAAAGAGGTCAAGATCGTAGAGCGCTATACCATCTTCAAGGCTTAAGCGTTCGTTGTTTTCGAGTTTTTCGATAAGCGTCATTCGGGTACTTTCATTTTACTATTTGGGCTTTTAAAAGCCCTTCATACGCAAAGAGCAGAACTCTTTCGCTACGTTAGCCACTAGGGCACTAAAGCTTACCAACGCTGTTGGCAGAATGAAATAAAAAAAATGATTTTAACAACTTTTTTTGTAAAGAGAGGTTAAAGTATTTTTATATCTTTCGGTATAATTAAAAGAAAGGCTATACCATGATTTTTCACTATTTTCTCTCCTTTGGCTTTTTCCTCTTAACGTCCCTCGTCGTGCTGGCGCTCTTCTTCTTTCTCTATGCCAAAGTCACACCGTATGATGACTATCAAATGATTTTTGTTGAAAACAATATCGCCTCTGCGCTTGGATTTGGCGGCGCTATACTCGGACTGTGTATTCCTCTTTACAGCGCATTGGTCAACTCCATCTCCTATGTTGATTTTGTCACATGGGCTGTGGTTGCTATGACTGTTCAGCTTCTTTTTGCATTTGGAATGACGCGTTTAGGTGGAAAATTCTCTGTTGAAAAGCACATTAGTAATGGAGATATCTCCGTAGGAGTCTTGATGGCATTTATGTCGATTGCGATTGGTCTACTCAACGCTGGCTCAATGAGTTATTAAAAATTTCACTATTATAAAGAGAGGTTATTTATCCTCTCTTTAATTAATCACTATACTGAAAATAAAGCCTGAACTTTGATAAGGGAAACAAAGAGTATTCAGAATCAACAATTGCATAGTTTTTAAAACCTTGTGTTTGTCCAAATTTCATAATTTCCGTTTTTGCATACTCTTCTGAACCTAATCGATTACCACTCCCACCAACGAACACATCAACATAATATACTTTTTTTTCATCGTCAAATTGAACAGAACGACCATACATAGAGTAAGTACCAGGAAAACCTTTGACATCATTGGTGGATGCTGGAGTATTGGTACTTGGTGTTGCACATCCAGAAAAAAACAGGATAGATATCGAAACAATCAAAATTCTAAAAAAGATCATCTTGGCTTCTCGTGTAATCTATGTTATAAATAATTTTCAGGTTTATAATTTTCCACGACAAAATCAATATCTTTATCCCCTCGTCCACTGAGGTTAACCAAGATAGACTCATACGGTTTTTCTTTCGCTAACTTCATTGCAAAAGCGACAGCATGCGCACTCTCTAATGCTGGAATAATCCCCTCGTAATGGCTCAAATCGTAAAACGCTTGAATGGTTTCAGCATCGTTTGCAATGCCCACTTTCGTACGAGAAATAGAGTTCAAGTAAGCGTGTTCAGGTCCAACGGATGGGTAGTCAAGCCCACTGGCTACGGAGTGTACCGCTGCTGGCTCACCTTTGTCATCTTTAAGCATGATGGAGTTAAAACCATGCAATATACCCTCAGTCCCATAGGTGAGACTTGCGGCATGTTCACCCAGTTTGGTGCCTTTTCCACCAGGTTCTACGCCATACATTTCACAAGGATCTTCAATGAAGGCAGAAAAAAGTCCCATGGCGTTGCTGCCACCACCGACACAAGCAACCAAGTTATCAGGTAAATTTCCCGTCATCTCTAAAAATTGCTCCCTTGCTTCGATACCCACAACACTTTGAAAATCACGCACCATCATCGGAAAAGGATGTGGTCCTACGACAGAGCCAATACAGTAGATACTATTTTCGGGGTCTTTCAAATACGCCATAAATGCTGAGTCTACCGCTTCTTTCAGCGTTCGTGCACCAAAACTCACCGGTACAACTTTTGCACCCAGTACGCGCATACGAACCACGTTAGGATGCTCTTTGGCGATGTCCACTTCACCCATATGAATCTCACACTCAAGCCCAAAATAGGCTGCTGCTGTGGCGAGTGCCACGCCGTGTTGCCCTGCTCCCGTTTCAGCGATGAGTTTTTTCTTGCCCAAGTATTTTGCTAAAAGTGCTTCACCCATGCAGTGGTTGAGTTTGTGTGCCCCTGTATGGTTTAGATCTTCACGTTTAAGGTAAATGCGTGCGCCTCCAACATATTCGCTAAGGCGTTTGGCATAATAAACCGGTGTGGGGCGACCTTGGTAATGCTTGCGAATATCGCGAAGTTCACGGATAAAATCGTGTGAATTACCAATGGTTAAGTACGCCTCTTCGATCTTTTTAAATTGTACTTCGAGTTCGGGTGGCAAAAATGCTCCACCAAATTTTCCAAAATAGCCTTTTGCGTCTGGGAAAGCTCTCAAATAGGGCTTTTGCATCATTCATATCCTTTACATGTAAAGATTTTTAGCCACACAGTTGTGTCTCTTTGGAAGTATTATAGCTTACATTTCATAAGGGTTGAAAAAATTAAAGGTGAAAAAGAGGAAGAGAAAAGAGAAGCACATGGTGGTCCGTGTAGGCTTCGAACCTACGACCCCATCATTAAGAGTGATATGCTCTACCAACTGAGCTAACGGACCA
>JAVHRG010000105.1:0-1739 GCA_036171535.1 Sulfurospirillum sp.
AGCACACGTCCTACAACAGATACACCCATATAAGGGCTGTCAATATAGGCATCGGAGGTGATAAGGATGATGTCGAGTTGATTCCATCCTCTTTGGTGCATCTCTTCACGTGTGGTAGGTAAAAACATAACGCTCCCATCGGCTTTTTTTAGTCTTATCACTATAACAAAATCTCCATTTCGTTTGGCTTTCTTTAAGATTCTTCGTAGTAATATCACACCAATTATCATTTGGAGGATACGTTTGAAAAATTCACTCTATTTTAACATTAAAGTAGAAGAGGGCATCTTTGAAAAAATCATAGCCGAACAAAATACCATTGGCTATTATGCTTTGCCCGATCAAGAAATTAGTTATCTCGAAGACTACTTAGCAGATTTTAAATCTAAAAATGATTATGATGCGATTAAAGATATCGCTATTATTGGTATTGGTGGAAGTTCTTTGGGACCAAAAGCAATTTTTAGAGCGTTACAAGGCATTCGTGATTTTGACAAACGCTTGCATCTGTTTGAGAGTACTGATCCTGCATCTATTCGTTCAACACTCAATAAATTGGATATCAAAAATACGCACTTTTTTGTGATCAGCAAATCAGGTACAACCATTGAAACAGTTTCTGTTTACAAATATATTCTCTCTTTACTGAAAGCTAAAGATATTTCACTCGATTATCGTTTTACCTTTGTAACTGATAATGGATCAAAACTTGAAGCACATGCCAAAACATTCAACTCGTTTGTTCTTCACATTCCTGTCAATGTGGGTGGACGTTTTTCTGTTTTAAGTGCGGCAGGACTTGCTCCCTTACTTTTGGTTGGTGTGGATATTCAACGATTACTCGATGGTGCGAAAGCCATTAAGAAAAGTTTTTTTGAAGATGGTTATATTAAAGAGACCATTCTAAAAAAAGCAACCTACTACGCTAAAAATTCAATGCATTACAACATCAACACCCTTTTTGCCTATTCTGAGAGTTTAGATAGTTTTACAGACTGGTATGTGCAACTTTGGGGTGAGAGTTTGGGTAAAAAACAGAAACAAAGTAGCATTAACGTCGGTCTTACACCTGTTGGTTTAATTGGTCCAAAAGATCAACACTCATTCTTACAGCTCATTGTTGAAGGACTTCGTGACAAAAGTGTCACGGTGCTCAAAATCGAAAATTTTGATGATAAAATCAAAATCCCTGCTATTACGCTTAAAGAATTAGAGGGCTTGGATTTGATGAATGGAATTGCCTTTTGTGACCTCATTAACTTGCAAGCTGATTCAACGATTGAAGCGCTTTTGGACAAAAAAGATATTCCGATTGATACCATTACGCTGCAACATATTGATGAAGAAAACATTGGTAAGTTGATTTTTTATTATGAACTTTTAACATCCCTTGTGGGTCAAATGATGAATGTAAATACCTATGACCAACCGGGTGTGGAGAGTGGTAAAAAAATTCTTGAGGGAAAATTAATCGAAGAGAAGAAAAATTTTCCTAAAAAAGGTAAATAAAAAGAGGTTGGGATTTTTCCCAACTTTCTTAAATGGTTGTGAATACAAGCGCTTGTTCATACAAGGCTGAGCCCATTTTCCCCCACATTGAAAAAAGATTAATCTCTTGTTCTGTAAGATTGAAGTATTGAGCAATTTTGTCCATTGTTTTGTTTTCATAAATCCCAAACTTATCATCTACGTGAACCAACACCATTAATGCTAGTAATATGATTCTTTGGCTTTTCATT
>JAVHRG010000105.1:1749-4080 GCA_036171535.1 Sulfurospirillum sp.
AAAAAGTCGCTAGAATATCTTCTAAAACAAACTTTTTTAAATCAATTTCTATATTTTCAATGCCCATTTCAGAACAGTATTCTTCAACAATCTCACGCTCTTTGGGACCATACTCTCCATCGAGATTGGCAATATACTGCGCGAGCTGTAAAAAGGCAAATTTTTCTTCAGATTTAAGTTTCATAAGTAACAATTTGTACTCCTTTGGTAATGAATCAGTGAAATTATAGTAAAACATTTTAAACAAATATTAATAAACATGCTAAAATTAAAAAAGTCCATTTTGAAGGATTTATCCCGTGAATAAAAAAATTCAAAAAAGTGAAAAAATTTTAGATGCAGCATTACTCCTTTTTTCAACACGTGGTTTTTACGCTACTACGATTCCAGATATTGCCAAAGCAATAGGAATGAGTGTTGGAAATCTCTATAATTATTTTTCTTCCAAAGAAATTCTCGCTAAGGAAATTATTAAATATTCTTCCGATATTTTAGGTGCCGCGATACGTACCGTCAATGAAGAAGAGGGAAGCACAAAAGAAAAAATACGTAAAATTGTCGCTATCTATTTTGAAATGGCAACGTCTAAACCTCAACACATTAACTATTTTTTACGCGTCTATCTTGCCAACAAAGAGGTCTTTAAAGATGGCTGCGAAGGAATGCTCTGTGTCTCTGCCTTTGTAACGGAACTGATGATTTTTTTTGAAGAAGGGGTTGCATGTGGTGAGCTTCGCAACCAAGATTTTTTCTCTGCATTTGGTCTGTTTATGGGCTATCTTGGTGGATTTGTTTTTCTCAACGGTGAAGGCGTATTGGAAAAAGATCTTAATTATTACGTCGATGATATTGCGCTTAATATTTATAACGCACTTAAAAAGAACCAATGAAACAAAAATCGACCATTGTTTGGCTTCAAGGCCTTACATGTAATGGCAATAGCCACTCTTTTTTAAATTACCCTCAGATGCCAAGTTTTGCATCTTCCTTTGAAATGATTTATCATCCTTTAATCTGCGGTGCACAGAGTTTTATGATGTTATTAGAGAGTGATGCGCGATTTGATTTCCTGATTTTAGAAGGTGCCTTAAGCCACGATGAGCGTTTGCTTCAACGTTTTGGTATTCCTTTTTATGACATTCTTGATAATCTTTCCAAAAGAGCAAAACACATTATTTGTGCGGGCAGTTGTGCGAGTTTTGGTGGTGTTTTTAGACTTCGTGATCCTGAAAAGATTACGGGAGCGTTATTTAGTGGCAAAGAGAAGGGTGGTTATTGGTTAGAAAAGAACAATGTTATTAATATTCCAGGCTGTCCACTGCATCCAAGATGGCTCGTTGAAACACTGTTTATGCTACGTGATAATGACACGCTACTCTTAGATGAATTTTTGCGCCCCAAAGAAGTCTTTGCTTACCTTGCACATCATGGCTGTTTACGCAATGAGTATTTTGAATGGAAAGTCGATAGTAAACAATTAGGCGAAAAAGAGGGGTGTCTGTTTTATGAACATGGCTGTCAAGGGCCTATGAGTCATGCTAATTGCAATAAAATTCTTTGGAACGGGATTAGTTCAAAAACCAGAGCGGGTTCACCTTGTCTTGGGTGTACAGAATTTGACTTTCCTCGTCGTGCTCTGTACGAAACACATAAAAATATGTCTTTACCTCAAACGCCTTTTGGTATCAGCAAACGTGCTTACTATACGGTTGCAGGAGTCGCCAAAAGTTTTAAAATAGAAAGACTTGAAAAGAAGCTGATAGATGAAGATAACTAAAGAGATTATTGAGCGAATAGAGGGCGAAGCGACCTTGGAGCTTGAATGGGAAAATGAACAGGTAACGTTTGCCAAAATCAAATTTTTTAATTACCGGGGAATTGAAGAGATTTTGAAAAAGCGTCCTTTACTCGATGCCCTAGCTTTAACACCTCGTGTGTGTGGCATTTGTTCGCATTCCCATGCCATCGCTTCTGTATTAGCGATTGAATCTATTTTTGAAAATCAAGGGGAATCTTTACATGTAAGCCAAAAAGCTAAAGATATTCGTGAAATCGCACTCAACGCTGAGAAGATACACAATCATATAAAATGGTATTTTTTCTCCATTTTGCCTGAGCTCAAAAAAATTGCTGATCCAACGTATCAAGGCAATGCTTTTAAAGAAAAGCAGTGGTTTCAAGCACAAAATGCCATTATGGAAAGTCTAAAAATGGGGGCTCATTTTACGGGGCAATGGCCACATGGCTCTTTTGTGATGGCAGGCGGTGTAACCTGCGATCCACTCCAAAGTGATGTTCTGAGCGCACTTGGTTGTTTAGACAGTGTGATTG
>JAVHRG010000106.1:0-4058 GCA_036171535.1 Sulfurospirillum sp.
GGTTGACATTGAGTGGAAGGACGGCACGACCTGCGGCGATCTCTTGACGGACAAATTCAGGGGTGTAAACATCGGGAAGGTTTGCGCCAAAATGTTCACCTTTGTGTTGAGCGCCTAAGAGTTTGTGTTTGCGCGCCTCTTCAAGGTTACAGTTTTCACGAATGGCAACATACTCCATCTCTGGGGTGATGATGCCTTGACGGGCGTAGTGCATTTGGGTAATATTTTTGCCACTTAGTGCTCGGCGCGGTTTTTTAAGATTTGGGAAACGAAGGGCATTAAGCTCAGCGTCATCGTGACGCTTGTGAAAATAGATGGAGCTAAAATCGTTCAACTGTTCGGTGTCAGCACGTTCTTCGATCCATTTAGCACGGAGTGGGGCTAAGCCCTTATGGAGGTCGATCTTGACATTGGTGTCAGTGTAAACGCCCGAAGTATCGTAAACATGAAGCGGTGGATTTTCCTCAAACGTGCCATCACGAAGTGAAGTCGCACTGAGGGTGATCTCACGCATCGGGACTTGAATGTCAGGGCGTGAGCCTTGCATGTAAATTTTACGAGAACTTGGGAAGTTTTGAATGTATGAAGCGTCTATTTTTTCGAGGTTGTCGAGTACTTTACTCATGAGTTTATCTCCTTATTTCCTACGCTGGCATTATCCAGATCAGGTTCGTGAAGCCACATTAATGACCTCTTGGGGTATGATCTCAGCTTTTTAGGGCACCCCCACAGACAATGGTAAATAATTAAAAAAAGAAGTTGATTATACAGAGCTATGCAAAGAGGTGACTTAAGAAAAAAAGTTGGCTCAGAAAAAGTAAGAATTTAGTAAAGATACGTTTCGATTGTTTACATGTAAAAGTTATCTGCCGATAACAAAGGTGCTGTTTTTGATGTTATAGAGCAAAGATTCTTCCAGTTTAATAGGCAAAGGGGCAGAGACATTGCCTAGAAATTGAGGCATATTGAGTTGATAGTCGCTGTTTGGATTTTGTTCTTGAAGGATGACTTTAGCAGAGCCGATAATTTGATTGGCGATCTCTTTAAGAAGATCATCCAAGTCATCCTCACAGAGATTATCTTCAAAGAGAAGGTTTTTAGCAATTTCGTTAAGAGTCTCTTTGTCAAAGAAAAGATACCAAATGTGCTCGATCTCATTTTCGATCAAGGCAATAGCAGAGCCATAAAATTGTCCACCTAGATTTTCCACCATACGTGGAATTTCACAGAGAATAGTCGAACAAAAATTTTCAGTCGCTTCAATCACAGCTTGCTTCATTGCCAACCCTTTAATATGCGCTATTGGCACATTATAGATTAATATAATTAAATTATGTATTAAAGGAAATATTCAACAGATAGAGTGTTTTAAAAAGGGAAAATTCTTTACATGTAATCTCTTTTCATACAAATAGTGACGATAATTTTTTTGAAAAACGCTACAATGATGCTTTGATTTTTACTAGAGTAAGGGAATTTTATGCACGCAAAAGGGCTTTCACGAGGTCTTAAAAATAGACACGTCCAACTTATTGCATTGGGCGGAGCTATTGGAACAGGCTTGTTTTTAGGGGTTTCTACAACTGTACAACTCACAGGTCCAGCGGTACTTTTAGGGTATGCGTTGGGTGGATTTATTGCATTTATGATTATGCGTCAACTCGGCGAAATGGTCGTTGAAGAGCCCGTTGCTGGTTCATTTAGCCATTTTGCGAACAAATACTGGCATCCGTTTGCGGGCTTTGCATCGGGGTGGAACTACTGGATTTTGTATGTTTTAGTGGGTATGGCTGAACTGACCGCCATCGGTACGTTTGTGCATTTTTGGCTTCCAAACATTCCGACATGGGCATCAGCGGCATTTTTCTTTATATTGGTAAATCTTGTCAATTTAGTCAATGTTCGCATTTACGGTGAATTTGAGTTTTGGTTCTCCATCATCAAAGTAGCGGCGATTATCTCGATGATTGCGTTTGGTAGTTATCTGCTTATCAGTGGAAACGGTGGCGAGACGGCTCATTTTAGTAACCTTTGGGCACTAGAAGGTGGATTTTTCCCACATGGTATCAAGGGCTTTTTGATGGCGATGGTCTTCATCATGTTCTCCTTTGGTGGACTTGAACTGATCGGCATTGCTGCAGCGGAAACAGACGATCCAAGTCATACGATTCCTATGGCAACCAACCAAGTGATCTATCGTATTTTGATCTTTTATATTGGTGCATTGACGGTACTTCTTTCTTTAATGCCGTGGATGAATATGACCAAAGACGTGACACCTTTTGTCATGGTTTTTAGCAGTCTAAATGAAAATTTTGTCGCGCATGTGCTCAATGCTATTGTGCTTACCGCAGCACTTTCCGTGTATAACAGTGGTGTTTACTCCAATTCTCGTATGTTGTTTGGTTTAGCTTCACAAGGTAATGCACCTAAAATACTCATGAGTTTGAACGATAAAGGTGTTCCTGTGAATGCCGTGCTTTTCTCAGCACTCATTACGGGTACATGTGTAGCACTGAATTATTTTATGCCTGAAGATGCGTTTAAATTTTTGATGGCATTGGTGGTTTCAGCGTTAGTGGTCAACTGGTTTATGATCAGCTTTGCGCATCTGAAATTTCGTTATGCAAAGATCAAAGAGGGTGTTGAGCCTAAATTTAAAGCGTTTTGGTTTCCTTTTGGCAACATTATCTGCATTCTTTTCTTTGCGATGATCTTGGTCATTATGCTGTTCATTGATGGTATTAATATCTCTGTGTATCTCATTCCTGCATGGATCGCACTCCTTGCCCTTGGGTACAAATTCTCTCGTAAATAATCTCTCAGTCTTTACATGTAAAAACGTTTACATGTAAAGACCACCTTCTTGTGCTAACTCTCTGTTTAAATCGTTTATTAAGAGCGGTTGAAGTACAATCAAACATCTTGTAATTAAAGTTGGCATAATAGATGTTAGTAGGCCTTGGGCTATTTGGAATTATTGTAGGGTTTTGCTCTGGCTTCTTTGGTATTGGTGGTGGAACTATTTTAGTTCCTACGCTCATTTATCTTGGGTTTGATATTAAAGTTGCTATTGGTATATCGGTGATGCAGATGATTTTAAGTTCAATGTTCGGATCGTACTACAATCATAAAGCGGGTGTTTTAGCTTTAAATAGTGGCATAATTTTAGGACTAGGTGCCTTAATTGGTGCGGCATTTAGTGGTGCAATAGTGAATGCATTACCTCATTTGGCTTTATTAATCCTGTTCGCTTTTACTTTATTGATTTCGATTTATAAAATGTTTACGGCAACACTTGAAAGTCACCTCCTTCCCAATGAATCGAAAAGTCTTTTACTAATAATTGGCATCGTGGTGGGGGCTATTTCTATTAGTACAGGAACGGGTGGAGCTATTTTTTTAACGCCAGCTTTAGTTGGTTTCTTGCATTGGGATATTAAAAAAGCAGTTGGAACCACGCTATTTTTTGTGATTTTCGCTTCAATTTCAGGATTTTTTAGTCTTGCAGCACACGGTTTAGTGGAATATGACGTGGGTGCTGCTATAAGTATTGGATCGGTTATTGGCGTCTATTTTGGCGTTAAGCTTTCCCATCGTATGGTAAAAAAAGTACAAAAACGAGCTTTGCTTATTTTGTATGTGGTTATGTTTTTATTAACCCTCAATAAAATTTTAAGTGAGATGAATATTCTATGATAAAAATTTACGGCGCTAGAGAAAATAATCTTAAAAATATCAATTTAGAAATTCCCAAAAATAAACTTGTGGTCTTTACGGGTCTGAGTGGAAGTGGAAAAAGTACCTTGGCGTTTGATACGCTCTATGCAGAAGGACAACGTCGTTATATCGAGTCACTTTCCTCGTATGCACGACAGTTTTTGGATCGCGTAGGAAAACCCGATGTCGATAAAATCGAAGGTTTAACGCCTGCAATTGCGATTGACCAAAAAACAACGAGTAAAAATCCCCGTTCAACGGTGGGAACGATTACCGAGATTTATGACTATTTACGACTGCTTTACGCACGTGTGGGAAAACAGCATTGTCACTTATGT
>JAVHRG010000107.1:0-18612 GCA_036171535.1 Sulfurospirillum sp.
GAAGATGCAGGACAGATCAAAACCCGTGTTGAAGCCTTTTTGGAGAGCATCACGTTTAAACAAAAAGCTGAAGCGTTCGCTAACAAATAATGTTTTGGGGCGTAGATATAGGCTCAACCTATACAAAAATCATCGGTATCGGAAGAGAGAAGGAGATCACCCATCATACGGTGATCCCGACCATTTTTAACCAAGATGTCATCGTGGGCGAATACCTCAAAGACAAAGAGGTCAAAATGCTCGTCGCCACGGGTTACGGACGCCATATGCTAGGAGATTCGCACGGTGCGCCCGTCATCTCCGAGATCAAAGCCCACGCCAAAGGGGCATACTTTTTTCACAATGAAGTTAAAACTGTCATCGACCTTGGCGGTCAAGACAGCAAAGTGATCAAAATGGGTGATGACGGCGGATTTACCGACTTTCGCATGAACGACAAATGTGCGGCTGGAACAGGGAAATTTCTCGAAATCGCCGCCAATCGTCTAGGACTTGACATGGAAACCTTCGCCAACGCAGGTTTTGGCGCCAACAAAGAACTGACCATCTCCAGCATGTGTGCCGTTTTTGCCGAATCTGAGGTCATCTCACTCATCGCTAAAAAAGAGACTTTAGCCAACATCTGCTACGGTGTCCACGAATCCATCGCCTCACGTTTGGCTTCGATGGCAAAGAAATTTGTCGTTAAAGAAAACGACTGCATTGTCTTCACAGGAGGCGGCGCACTTAATCCTTTTTTACATCATATGCTAGAACTCAAACTAGAACGTAAAATTCTCGTGCCTGAACATCCTCAACTCATCGGCGCTGTGGGCGCAGCACTTTCGGGGTTTGAAGTGGTACAGTAATTTTTTACATGTAAAGGTTTGGATATACTTTCAAAAACAATCAAAGAGACAGCATGATTATTGAAAATTTATATTCCAGACGCTATAAAAAAGAAAATGGTCTTTTCCCTGATGTATTTACGTATGATCTAATGCCTGAAAAACTCAAAATAACATTAAGTAAAATCTTTAAAAGAACCATCATTGAATGCTCTGAAATTGAAAGGAACCCTTTAGATTTTTTTTATGAAATATTCCATGAAATTATATGTGAAGAGCATTCATTAAAAGTAATTGGTAACCCACATTATTCCTATGAAACAAGAATTTTAAATTTTTTTATTGAAGAGCATGATCTTTTTATAAATTTAAATATTCTAAATCTAGTTTTAAATTTATTGTCTGAATTAGCCTCATCATCATATCGCATAAATAAAGATTTTTTATCTTATCTTCAAGAGATTAACCAACGAATGCTTGAACATGGCTTTGGTTACCAATATGAAGATGGACTGTTAATACGTATTGACTCAAAACATACTCATGATGAAATCATAAAACCTGCATTATTGCTCTTACAAAATGAAAAATTTAAAAATGCGGATGATGAATTTCGCAACGCTTTCGATGCTTATAAAAATGGTAAATATGAAGAAGCAATACGTGAAGCCAATAACTCATTTGAAAGTACGATGAGAATCATATGCCATCTTAAAGGCTATGAACTTCCTAAAAAACATAATGCAACTGCTTTAATCGCTCATTTACGAGACAAGCAATTTATTCCTGATTTTAAAATGGAAGTTTTCAATGGCTTGGCAAAATGTTTAGAGAGCGTATCAATCATACGAAATAATATTGCGGGACATGGAAAAGGTCATGAAGAAAGAACCATAGAGCCTAATATGGTTTCTTATGTGCTTAATATGACCGCAGCTAATATAAAGTTTTTAGTTGAGCTAGCTAATCTCAAATAACCTTTACATGTAAAGCTACCGAAGCAATGTTTTCTCAGCGCCCTCTAAAATCATTTTGACCTCATCATCTGACGCTTCGTAGTGGTAAAAGGTTTTGTAAAACCGCTTCACTTCTTGCTCTAGCGAAATATCGGCAAAGCGTTCTGGGTAAACCATTTTTCCAAGCCACAGAGGTTGTAAAGCGCCTTCGGCACTGCGGACTGACCAGAGATAAACGCCTGTTGGGACAACATAGACACGTTTGTTTTTAATTGCACTCAGTGTTTGAAAAGCGGGATTGTTTACGATGACATCGCGACTGGGGTTGCTGTTGGTGATAATGACGTCAGGATTCCACACCAAAATCTGTTCAGCATTGATGATTTTTACCATCTCTTTAGAGTCAATTGCGTAGTCATGCGCAACATTGTTTCCCCCTGCGATTTTGATGTACTGTGCACCAATATCACTGTCATTGATCGTGGAGTAATTGCCTGCTGAAAAGTTCAGCGCTAGAACATTGAGCTTTTGAGAAACGGTGGAAGTTCGTCTTTGAACGTCTTGCATTATGGTGTCATAGTAGCGGTTAAACGTTTGCGCTTTTTGAGGTGCATCCTCACCTAAAATCTCCGCAATAAGTCGTACACTCTCTTTAATCTCCTCTATCGTTGCAAAGTTACTGATCTTGACAACGGCGATGCCTGAAGCTTGGAGTTGCGCAACATTGGCTTCACTGAGAAAAAACGAAGTAGGTCCAAAAACGACTTGTGTTTTAGAAGCGATGAGCGATTCAATGCTTGAGGGAAGAGTGGTGCTTGGGCTATTTTGCTTTAAAGAGGGAAAGATTTTGTAAAACATTTCAGAAAGTCTGGGAACATTGGAGGCTATTTTTTGCTCAGCGCCTAACATGCAGGTCACTTGCGCAAAAGCGCCAATCAGTGGGGTCACTCTTTTTACATGTAAAGGAACAGCGACCTCTTTTCCGTCGCTGTCTTTAACCATGCGCTGCCCCTCATTGGCACAGCTATACGAAGCAAAAAGCAAACACGCTAAAAAAAGAATAGCGCGAAGGGTTAAAGTTTGATTTCGCATGGTTTCCACCACATAACGAAGGTTTTGGTTTTGCGAAGCAAATGCACGCGACCATCATCCAACACGTCTAAATAACGGTCAACATTGGCGCGATACCGCTCTTCCTGTTCCGGCAAAATCGTTCCTAAAAAACGCAAATTTTCATACGCTTCTTCTTTGGAAGCATACGTCCGCTCAAATCCATCATCCAAAACCACAACACTAGGATTTGCGCCCATATCATAGATCATGTTAAACGTCACGTTATAATCAAACATGCGCGCATCGGGGCGTGGTTTGAATGAGGGAATATCGGTAATGCCTTCTAAAAAATCGAGTTGAATTTCACGAAGACTTGGCGCATTGGCAAAGCTCATGACAAAGACATATTTGGTCGCAATTTGGTTAAGTTTGATAAGATCAAACATCCCCACAGAGCGCGAAGCCACTGCAATATCATGCTTGCCAATTTTTTCCACAGCATCTTCATCAAGCCAACTTTGAAACAGAGGCGTGACATTTTCAAGCCCCTCATTTTTGGCGTTGAACATACAACGCTCTAACATCTTGTCATACGCATCCACGCACGTAACCGATTTAGCTTTTTTTGCCATTGGGACGGTTAATCTTCCAGGGCCACAGCCGATATCAACAACTGTATCGTCTTTGGTAATACCCATAGTGTCCACTTGTTTTTGCGTAAACGCCTTTTCAAGTTTTGCCATGCCATCGTACATCTCCGTAATCGTATTCCAATCAATCTCTGGCATCTTAAGACCTCCTTGCATCGCAAAACGATTGCGATGAAGGAGTTCCCAGTTTACTAAACCATTCATCATTATTTAAAACTTGACTTCGATAGAAGCGGTCATATTGCGACCATCTCCTAAAAATAGGGTTGTTGTACCTGCTGCTGCGTCACCATCTAAGCCTGAGACATTACCAGCATAAATACCTGCCCAATATTTTTCATTGGTAATATTATTGACAGAAAGCCTCAAAATAGTTTTATCTCCAAATAATTTTTTTGTAACGTACCTTGCACCTAGATCCGTTGTAAAGTATGAATCTGCCCATTGCGTATTGGCAGGGTCAATCGCTCTTTTACCGGTATAATGGAAATTACTACTCAAAACTAACTCTTTCAAGCTTGGCACAGTATATTCTGCCAAGAGATTTGCTTGCCATTCAGGCATACCAATGGCTTGTTTCTCATTAACATTTGCTATTTTCGCCCCCGTTATGTCGGTATCCATATAGGTAACGCCTCCAAACAAGGCCACTGATTCTGCAACTTTTCCAGAAGCCATAAATTCAATTCCTTTATTGGTTTGATCCCCTTGTATTTCATAAATACCGTCATAGCCTAGATAAGCCGTTGGACGTTTGATTTGGAAAAGAGCTGCGGAGAGATCAACACGGTCTAAAGAGAGTTTAGAGCCTACTTCATACTGTTTGCTACGGTATGGATCAAGAATAAACGTTTTATTTAAATACGTCACGGGATCAAACTGTTGTAAACTGTCGGCATAGGTGACATAAAAACTAAGATTTTTCAATGGTTTGTAGATCAAACTGGCCGCATAACTGTAGCCATCATTATCGATTTCACTGGTTGTAGCACCTGAAGTAGCATACGCATCTTTATCGATCCAGCTTTTACTTGTGGAGAGAACTGTTTGCCACTGATCGTTAAACTTAATTGTATCTGCTAACGTTAAGCTTTCTACATCGGTCGTCGAAGAGACATAGCGTCTAGAGCCATCTGCACCATAAATATCCCAACGATAACCGTTACCGCCGAGTGCAAGGTCATGTTCTAAACCCAAAAAGTTTTGCTCCGTTGTCACATATCCCATCCAACTATCAAGATCAAATCGTGCTGCCATAGGCGATACTGAGACAACAGCTGGTGTGTAAGTTCCTGCATTTGAATTAAAGGTACTCGAACCAATATACATATTTCTATCTGCTCTTTGGTTCAGATAACCTGCCTCCGCATGCCAATTATCGGCTATCTCATATTTGAGTTTGGTACTGTAGGTCGTCGTCGTTATCTCTCGACCTCCATTGTTTGGTCCATACTTTTTATCGGTAGCATCAAAGGCATCAGGAAGCGTGTATTTTGCTACCCCAAGAGCGGTATAAGGCATAAGGTATGAGCCTGAATAGCCCTCTTTAATATAGTTGTAATAACTAAAGTTTGTCTCTAATGTCAAACGATCTGTTAGATGAAAGTCCAGTCCTAAAGAGACAAGCTTTCTTCGTAAAGCACTATTGTCGACATAACCTTCGCCATCTCCACCAATAACAACGGCGCGGTAGCCAATGACATCATTTGCCATGCCACCAACATCTGCCATCGCTTCACCGTATCCTTTATAACCATACGTCATCTTTACAGAATTTTCATAATCTGCGGTAGGACGTTTAAGCGAAAAACTGTAAATTCCCGAGGGTGCGGTCGGACCGTAAAGAGCACCCGCAAGGCCGTTGATAATTTGTACATCATCAAACATTTCCATAGCTGTAGCTGTGGTAGAAACGATATGCAACCCATCCCAGAAACTGTTCGCAACAACTTCTCCGCGCATGCCTCTGGTTTGAGGACGACCAAGGTCTGCCCCACCACGGTACTCTATTTGTGCAGAAGGAACATACTTAATGACATCTTCCAATCCCATGGCTTGAGCGTTTTCCCTCAATTCTTTAGGAATAGTATTGATTTGATACGGTGTATCAATCGCTTTTTTCTTGCCTAATGGCCCAACAGTGACGTTTTTATCCAAAAAACCATCCGAAATTCCATCACTGTTTACAACACTTGCTTGCGTTGCTGTTGTTTCTACGGCATCTAATTTATACACATCTGCTTGTAATGCCAACGGAAATATCACCATTGCTGCCATAACGCTTAAATATAACCCTTTTTTGCACATGAATCCATCCATCCTTTTCGTTATTCTTTAAAATATACAACGCTAATTTAACACTAAAATTACTTAATTATGCGTTAAATACAGATTAAGTGTTTATAAAAATATCACAAAAATGTATAAAATTTAATCACTTGCTTTTACAAAAGATGAACGAAAAAACTAACCTTTACATGTAAAGATTTTGCAACCAGTGAATGCTATAATGTATCTACAAATGAGACTTAAACTGAAGGAGCCAATGCGTGAGTACTCGAATCGAACATGATCTTATCGGCAATAAAGAGATTTCCAATGCGTGTTATTATGGTGTTCAAACAGCGCGAGCTGTAGAGAACTTTCACATCACAGGTGTCACACTTGGAAGCTTCCCCACGTTTCTCGAATCCATCGCCAAAGTCAAAAAAGCGGCAGCTTTAGCAAACTATGAGTTAAAACTTTTGCCTGAAAATAAAAAAAATGCGATTGTTCAAGCGTGCGATGCCATCATTGCAGGCAAATTCCACGACCAATTTGTGGTCGATATGATCCAAGGAGGTGCGGGAACTTCAACCAATATGAACGCTAATGAAGTTATTGCCAATATCGGCTTAGAGATTTTGGGACACCAAAAAGGCGAATACACCTACCTTCACCCAAACAATGACGTCAATCTTTCGCAGTCTACCAATGACGCTTACCCAACCGCACTTCGTGTTACACTGTATGAAAAACTGGGCGAGCTTGGGGAGTCAATGGAGATCATTAAAAACTCTTTTGCGAAAAAAGCCAGTGAGTTCAAAGATGTCATCAAAATGGGGCGTACCCAACTTCAAGATGCTGTTCCTATGACACTGGAACAAGAATTTCGCACCTACGCTGTAATGATCGGAGAGGATATTCAAAGAGTCCATGAAGCACGACAACTGGTACGCGAAATCAATATGGGGGCAACAGCGATTGGCACGGGTATCAACGCGCATCCAGACTATACCAAAATGGTTGAGGCCAAACTGCAAGAGGTGACGGGTCGCCCTTTTATCACCGCGGGTGATCTTATCGAAGCAACCCAAGACACAGGTGCTTATGTGCAAATTTCGGGTGTTTTGAAGCGTGTTGCTACCAAAATGTCCAAAATCTGTAATGATCTTAGACTTCTAAGTTCGGGCCCTCGTACAGGGTTTGGCGAGATCAATTTACCGGCAATGCAACCAGGAAGCTCCATTATGCCCGGCAAAGTGAACCCTGTCATCCCCGAAGTGGTGAATCAAGTCTGTTTTCAAGTCATTGGTACGGACATTGCGGTGACGATGGCATGTGAGGCGGGACAACTCCAACTCAACGTCTTTGAGCCACTCATCGCTTACAATCTTTTCAATTCTATCAATATGATGAAAAATGCGTTCGAAGCACTCGCCTATACGTGCGTTGATGGCATTACTGCAAACAAAGAGCGATGTAAAGCCTTGGTGTTAAACAGTATTGGGTTAGTCACTGCGCTCAATCCTTACTTGGGCTATGAAAACTCTACCCTTGTTGCTAAAGAGGCATTAGAGACAGGAGGTTCTGTGTATGACATCGTTTTAGAAAAAGGATTACTGGACAAAGAACAACTCGATGAGATTATTAAACCAGAAAACATGATCCAACCCCACAATTTCGGGCTTTCCGAAAAAAGCAAGTTTAATAAAATTTAAGATTGAGGGCGCTTTGCCCTCTTTACATGTAACCATTTTCTACACTTAATTTTTATATATTTAAATTAGTATTATTCTTTCAATTTTTTTTCAAAAAGTCATTTTCAAGTCTCTTTAGGGGTTTAAACTTCCACTACCTTTAAATCTTAAGGAGACAAAATGTCAACTAGAATCGAACACGATCTAATCGGTGATAAAGAAATATCAAATGAGTGTTATTATGGCGTTCAAACTGCTCGTGCAGCTGAGAACTTTAAAATCACAGGAATTACGCTTTCAAAATTCCCAACATTTATTACATCCCTAGCAAAAGTCAAAAAAGCGGCAGCCCTTGCCAATCATGAACTTGGACTTCTTGCTGAAAACAAAAAAAATGTGATTTGTGAAGCATGTGATGAGATTATTGGTGGTCAATACCATGACCAATTTGTGGTCGATATGTTCCAAGGTGGAGCAGGTACATCTACCAACATGAATGCAAACGAAGTCATCGCAAACCTCGGACTTGAAAAAATGGGTCATAAAAAAGGTGAATACAAATTCCTTCATCCAAACAATGACGTCAATCTTTCTCAATCCACCAATGACGCATACCCAACTGCTCTTCGTGTCGCACTTTTTGAAAAACTAGGTGAGCTTACCGTTTCTATGAGCATTATCAAAAACTCTTTTGCTAAAAAAGCGCTTGAGTTTAAAGATGTTATTAAAATGGGTCGTACACAACTTCAAGATGCTGTTCCTATGACACTAGAGCAAGAGTTCAGAACCTATGCCGTTATGATCGGTGAAGACATTCAACGTGTTATTGAAGCACAACAATTGATGCGTGAAATGAACCTTGGTGCAACGGCGATTGGTACGGGTATCAATGCGCATCCAAATTACTCTAAAGCAGTTGAAGCAAAACTCCAAGAAGTAACCGGTCGTCCGTTTATTACGGCAGGTGATCTTGTCGAAGCCACCCAAGATACAGGTGCTTATGTACAAATCTCTGGTGTACTTAAACGTGTAGCAACCAAAATGTCAAAAATTTGTAATGACCTTCGTTTACTTAGTTCTGGTCCAAGAACAGGCTTTGGCGAAATCAACCTTCCTGCAATGCAACCAGGCAGTTCTATCATGCCAGGTAAAGTCAATCCTGTTATCCCTGAAGTCGTTAACCAAGTTTGTTTCCAAGTCATTGGTACCGATGTTTCTGTTACGATGGCATGTGAAGCGGGTCAACTCCAACTCAATGTCTTTGAGCCTGTGATTGCTTATAACCTTTTCACCTCTGTCAACATGATGAAAAACGCATTTGAGACATTGGCATACACATGTGTTGATGGCATTACTGCGAATCCTGAGAGATGTAAAGAACTTGTACTTAAAAGTATTGGACTTGTCACAGCGCTTAATCCATTTATCGGTTATGAAAACTCAACCTCTGTAGCTAAAGAAGCATTAGAAACAGGTGGTTCAGTCTATGACATCGTTCTTGCACGTGGTCTTTTAGCCAAAGCAGAACTTGATGACATCATCAAACCAGAGAACATGATTAAACCTCGTAATTACGATAAAAAATAGTTTTCACCGTGCCACAAGGAAGGCAACTTCCTTTCACATATCACTCACTTCCTTGTGGCACCTAATTTCTTTGATCACTTCAAAAAAGTGATGAGAGAAGTTTATTAAGAGATACATTAAAAGGAGTTACCATGTTGTGGTTGGAAATTATCGTCGTTCTTGGCGCCATCTATTTTGGCGCAAGACTGGGTAGTATTGGTATCGGTTATGCGGGAGGTTTGGGTGTTTTAGTCCTTACCTTAGGTCTTGGTCTTAAATTAGGATCGATTCCTATCGATGTTATTTTGATTATTATGTCTGTTATTGCCGCTATTGGTGCAATGCAAGTCGCAGGCGGACTTGATTATATGGTCAGTATCGCAGAGAAAATCTTGCGTAAAAACCCTAAACAAATCACGCTTCTAGCACCCATCGTAACGTATGTTATGACCTTCTTTGCAGGCACAGGGCATACAGCATTTTCAACCCTTCCTGTTATTGCGGAAGTTGCGAAAGAGCAAGGCATTCGCCCTTCTCGCCCACTCAGCATCGCTGTTGTAGCATCTCAAGTTGCGATTACTGCGTCTCCTATTTCAGCAGCCGTTGTTTTTTTAAGCGGTGTGATGGAAAAACAAGGTATTGGGTATTTAGAATTACTCGCAATTTTAATTCCTTCTTCATTTCTTGCCTGTATGTGTGCGGCTGTTGTGGCTAACTTTTTGGGTAAAGATCTTAAAGATGATCCGATCTATCAAGACAGGCTTGCTAAAGGGTTGGTTAAAACCAGAGGCACTACCAAACTTGAAATTAAACCCGGTGCGAAACTCTCTGTGGCTATCTTTTTGATCTCCATCTTAGCGGTTGTTACCTATGCAACGTTGATTAGCGATAAAATAGGTGTCATTAAAAACCCTGTTTTACCACGAAATGAAGCCATTATGCTTTTCATGTTTGCAGCGGCAACCTTCATCTCTTTCTTTACGAAAATTGATGCGGCTCAAGTGCTTAACTCTGCAACGTTTAAATCAGGTATGAGTGCTTGTATTTGTGTACTTGGTGTTGCATGGCTTGGTGATACGTTTGTTGTCAATCACATCAAAGAGATCAAAGCAGTTGCAGGTGACCTACTTAACGTCTATCCTTGGTTACTCGCGGTGGTTCTGTTCTTTGCAAGTACCCTTCTTTATTCTCAAGCTTCAACAGCCAAAGCATTGATTCCAAGTGCTATTTTACTGGGTGTTTCACCACTCACCATTGTCGCTTCGTTTGCAGCGGTCAGTGCGCTTTTCGTCCTTCCTACCTATCCAACACTCATTGCAGCCGTTGAGATGGATGATACAGGATCAACCCGTATTGGTAAATATGTCTTTAACCATCCATTTGTCATTCCTGGAACTATTGCTATTGCTCTTTCTGTTATTTTTGCCTTCATTATCGGTGGTATGATCTTATAATTTTTGCCTTCTTGTCGGCTCTTTAAGAGCCGATTATGTTTACATGTAAAACAACTTTTATAAGGAGTATGGTATGAATTTTTTGAGTAAATCTATCGTAGCGTTGGCACTGGTTGGCGCAACAACATGTTTAATGGCAAAACCCACTATTGCCATTTTAGCAACGGGAGGTACCATTGCGGGTGCTGGTACCTCTGAGATTAAAAGCAGCTATTCAGCGGGTGCCGTTACGGTTGATAAACTGCTTGCAGCAGTACCAGCTATTAACGATATAGCAACGGTTAAAGGTGAGCAAATCTCTAGCATTGGTTCTCAAGAGATGAACAACAAAGTCTGGTTAAAATTGGCTAAAAGAGTGAATGAACTCCTAGCTCAATCTGACATTGATGGTATCGTTATCACACATGGAACAGACACAATGGAAGAGACTGCTTACTTCCTAGACCTAACGGTTAAAAGTAAAAAACCGGTTGTTTTAGTCGGTGCGATGCGCTCAGGTACATCTATGAGTGCGGATGGTCCTATGAATCTTTTGAATGCGGTTAATGTTGCTACAAACAAAGACACAACAGGTAAAGGTGTTGTGGTTGTTATGAACGATGAAATCCACAGTGCAAGAGAAGTAACCAAAGTCAATACCAGTTCTGTGAATGCATTTGCTTCTCCAAATGCGGGTAAAATTGGTACGGTTTACTATGGCGATGTGAAGTATTTGATGCAACCAACACGTAAACACACTGTAAATTCAGAATTTGATATCAGTAAATTAGAAGATTTACCACGTGTTGACATTCTTTTTGCTCATCCCGAAGATACTGACACTTTAGTTAAAGCTGCTGTTGCTGCTGGTGCTAAAGGGATTATCCATGCAGGTATGGGTAATGGAAATCCATTCCCTACAACGGAAGCAGCGCTTGGTGAAGCGGTTAAAAAAGGTGTTGTCGTAGCAAGAAGCTCACGTGTACCAACAGGCAGTACCACACTTGAAGGCGAAGTGGATGATGCAAAATTTGGCTTTATCGCGGTTGATAGCCTCAACGCACAAAAAGCACGTGTTCTTTTAATGTTGGCACTCACTAAAACAAGCGATAAAAAAGTACTACAAAAAATGTTTTTAGAGTACTAAGAAGTTACTCCATCTCTCTTGGCGGAGGGGTGGAGACTCTTTGGCATATGTGCTATAATAATCATTAAAAAGAGACTTTACCAATGAAAAAATTAGCATTATTTTTAATTGCTTTCGTCTTCTTTTTCCAACCCTCCTCGCTCTTTGCCCATGATAAAAAAATTCTTGTTATCAATTCCTATCACAAAGGCTTTCAGTGGAGCGATGATGTCCTCTCTGGCATGGAAGAGGTCTTTTATAACCATCCCGAAATCACCATTAATATTTTATACATGGACTCTAAGCGTGTGAGTTCCGAAGAGTACTATGCAAAACTAAGAGAACTCTATAAACTCCAACTTAAAAACCAAAAATATGACCTCATTGTTGCTGTTGATAAATTTGCTTATGATTTTTTGATTAAATACTACCATGAGCTTTTTACAGATGAACCCATCGTCTTTACGGGTCTTGAACAATTTGTTGTCGAAGATGTTCAAAAACAAGGGCTTGAAGATCGCATTTATGGTATTTTAGAAAAACGCTCCATCCCTGAGACGATTCCCATGATCGCACACATGATGCCCAATCTTAAAAAACTGTATATCATTAACGATGCGAGTGCCAATGGCGATGACTCTGAGCCGTTTATTCAACAGGCAATGAGTGAGCACCATAATCAATTTGAGATCGAGTATATCCGTCAATCAACACTTGAAGAACTCGAAGAACGCTTTTCCAAACCTAACAAAGAAGAGGCAGTCTTTTTTATTCGCTTTTACAATGACAAATATGGCAATCTGTATAAAAATAGCCAAATCGCATCCATGATAAACAAAAGTGCTTTACCTGTTTTTATTACCGATACTCTTTTTATTGGGAAAGGGGCATTGGGCGGCAAACTTGTTCCTGTTAAAAATGTTGGTATTGCTACAGGAGAAATGGCCATTGATGTTTTAGATCAAAAAATTCCTCCTTTACATGTAATGACAATGGTGGATTATATTTACCAATTTGATGTTCAAAAGATCAAACAGTTTGAAGTCTACCCCAATGCTGCCGTTAAAGATTTTGAATTGGTCAATGCGCCACTGACCTTTTTTGACAAACACCGTAAATTTATCGATGCTGTCTTTTTAATCTCTCCTTTTTTGCTCTTTCTCATTTTAGGTCTTATTCACAATATTTACATGCGTGTGCGCAGTGAAAAAGAGCTCAAAGCGATTGAACTCCAAAAAAATAAACATCAGCAATTTATCATTCAACAATCTAAATTGGCTGAAATTGGGGAAGTTTTTTCTTCCATTGCGCACCAATGGAAAAATCCACTCGTAGAGATCGCCACCATTACGCAAGAACATTTTTATAACTATGAAGATGAAGGAGATGAGCAAAGCAACCAGTATGTGCATGACATTATGGTGCAAGTACGCTATATGACGGATACCATCAATGACTTTCAAAAATTTATTATGCCCTCATCCACAGAAACAGTCTTTGATGTGAGTGAAGCCATTGATACCATGCTCAAAATCATCAATCACAACATCAAATACAACTATATTGATGTTAGCATCGATCTAAGCCATGCAACCAACCTCATGGTCAGCGGCTATAAAAATGAGTTTATGCAAACCCTCCTCAATGTTGTGAATAATGCTAAAGATCAGATCAAAGAAAGCAGAGATGCCAAACATATTCAACGAGGTTCTATTCGTATTATCATCTACAATCACGCAAAAAATGTTATTATTGAAATCCACGACAATGCGGGGGGCATACCCATTGAATGCATTGCAAATGTTTTTGATGCCTACTTTACCACCAAAGATCATGGACATGGCATTGGACTTTATATGTCAAAGCTTATTATCGAAGATAAAATGGGCGGCAAAATGCAAGCAAGTAATGCAGATGATGGTGCTTGCTTTACAATTACCTTAGGAAATGCAACATGAAAATACTTGTTTTAGAAGATAACGAACGCCTCGCCAATGTCATCAAAAGTGTTCTCATCAAAGAAGGCTACACGGTCGATCTTTTTACAGACGGTGAAAAAGCATTGGATGCACTCAACAATGGCTACCACTGCTTTATCTTAGATATTAATGTCCCTTCCATTGATGGGCTATCCATTTTAGAGACCGTGCGTATCTACCATAAAGAGATTCCTGCCATCATCATGAGTTCGAACCATGATCTAGAAAAAATACAAGCTTCTTATGAGATCGGCTGTGATGATTACCTCAAAAAACCTTTCTTTATTTATGAATTGGTGCAAAAGGTGAAAAAACTCTGTCATAAACCCTCTTCTACCATCCAACTGTGGATCGGGTATACCTATGATTATGTCAATCATCGCTTGTTTGACCCGAATAATGAAGAGATAAAATTGGCTAAAAAAGAGGGAAAATTTTTAGACCTTTTTATCAAAGACCGCCATCGTGTTATCACGTTTAGTGAACTGGAAGAGTATGTCTGGGAAGGTGAAGAGACAAGCGTTCTTAACATGCGAGCCCTCATCAAACGTTTACGCAGAAAACTGCCCGATGGCGCAATAGAGATGATTAAAGAGGTGGGGTATCGCTTGGGTGAGTTATAAGCTTCCTAGGAAGGATCGCGATAGTAAAGCTTCGTTTTGTCTTTCTGGTAGGAGCTATACAGTTTTTGAAACTCTTTAAAAACTTTAGCCGAGTAAGGGTTGTCATCAATCTTGCCATTGTACGCGTTAATGGCATCTTTGTTATTTTTATGCCGTGCAAAACAAGTTGCCAAAATGTAAGCTCCCACTTGAATGTTAATTTTTGGCTCAAAAAGATCGTATAGCGAAATATTGGCTTTGTCTAACAACGGCTTATGGATGGAGTTGATTTGCATGATACCCATGTCAAAACGTGGGTAGTTATGCGTATAGAGAAAATGTACCACGTAGCTTGCTTCATATTTGTTTTTGCTCTTAATCGCAATAACCTGAGAATATTGTTTGCTCTCAATCCCTTTTTGTCTTAAAAATATGCTGAGTTCTTGCGCTTGTTTAGGTGTCATTTTATTCGCATTAAAGGCCACAACATAACGATCTAAGTCACTTTCGACTTTGGCGATCGAATATAAAAGACGTGGCTCAATGCCATAAATCTGGCCTACTTTCACCCAAATATTTTCACCTGCCGCTGGTTGTGCAGCCCATAGAAAAAGAGGAAAAGTTATGAATACAATGATGCGTAACATTTTGAGCCCCCTCTTCTTCTAAAGTTTATTTCATTATAAATAAAGCAAACTTTATTCTCTATAAAGGCTTTTTTTTTGATCTTTTTTTACCAAGAATCACTGCTTGAGTCACTTATGCTATCACCCGAAGAACTGTCATCCCATGAAGCATTATCATTGATGCCAAAGTCATCTCCTCCAACATCGGAAGAAGGCTGTTGTGCTGTAGTGTCTACGGGGGGAGGAGTATGTGTCCCTGCACTAGGTGGTGTTGCGTTATTATTGGTAAAATGGTTAAACAACGCTTCACCTGCTGCCACACCAACGCCTGCTGCAAGTCCTGTAGCCAATCCAGAAGCGATACCACTGCCGATTCCACTGCCTTGAGGACTGGAAGGATTCATAGGAGCATTATTAGGAGATGAAGCCATAGGAGGTGTTCCACCATTCAAGCCATTGTTGGAAGGTGTAGACTTTCGGCTAAAGGCTGATCGAATAAGGAAAACAAAGAGAAATGCTCCACCACCAAAGAGCAATGCAGTTGTCCACGGGAAAGGTTTATTGGAAGAAGATGCACCTTGATGTTCATTGGACACAGACTTAGGACCACCCAAGAGTCCTAGCTTATCTTTAAGCGTTTGAATCGCTTGTGGTTTAGCAAATGGCAATCCTGGCTCTAACTGCTCAGCCACGTTAAGTTCTGAACGAGCTTGCGTAATTTGACCTTGGGCAGAAAGTATTTCAGCATTGACAAAATGCGCTTTAGCGCTTTGTGGGTGCGCTTTTAAAACTTCTTCAACCATTGTGTGTGCTTCACTAAGCTTACCCGCTTGTGCTGCTTCGTAAACTTGGTGTATCGTTGGTTCAGCCTGTGCCAGACTCACCACGAAGACGAGAACCGTTAAAAATTCAAATATTTTTTTCACGACAACATTCCTTTAGAGGATAATATAATGGTGGAATAGTAACGCAATAGTTTTAATAGTGATTAAATAAACGTTACGAATTCCTTCCACCCTCTCTTACAATTCTTTTATTTTAGGCTTTCCAAACGCTTTAAAGGTTATCAGTAATAACGGTGAGAGTAAAAGATCGGCAACAATGGCAACAAAGATTGTGGCGACAGTCAAAAGTCCAAACACAATGGTTGGAACAAAGTTAGATGTCACCAAAACCATAAACCCTATCACCGTCACGCCAGCGCAATAGTACATAGGATTACCAACACTTGCATGGGATCTCATCATTGTGGCAACATAATCGCCATCTTTTTTAAGTTCCGCTCTAAATCGCAGATAATAATAAACGGTATTGTTCATTGCCATATCAAAAGCAATGGCAGCAATCGTAATATTCATAATGTCCAGAGGTATTTCAAAGATTCCCATAATACCAAATACGATACCTATCGGGATAATATTGACAACAATCGCAATAAGCCCTATCTTAACGGACCTAAATAAAAATAAGAACATTAATCCTAGTATAGATATGGTTTCACCCACCGTTAAAATCTGAGTTTGATAGAGAGATTGGAGCATATTATTATACAAAACCATCATCCCCACAATATCAAAATCACTCTCTTTCAATCCAATCTCTTTTTCCAGCCCAACTCTTATAGTATTGATTAACTCTTCACGTCTGAGGTCTTTAGAAGAATCTTTGACGCGTATAACAAATCGTGCTTCATCGTTTTCAATGTTAATATACGAATCTAAAAGCATATTTTTATCTTCTTCAGGTAACGCTTTGTAAAGAATCCCCAGCTCAAAGCTGTCCAACCCTTTCCCATTTTTAATGATTTTTCCAACCCTCAAAAGTGTTGCAAGTGACGAGACATTTCCAACATTATCCATGCTTTCAAGAAATGTTTGGATTTTTAATATCTCTTCCATCTTTTGGTCGGTAAACCAGTATTGCGCTTCACCACTTTGGTTATTGAACTCTTCTTCAAAACTATCAAGCACGCTAGGATCTGAACTTTTATCCAGAGTCACTTGTTTTTTGGGAAATCTTACGACCACTTCAAGTGGCGTGGTTCCCCCTAAGTTTTCATCGATTTTTTTCATACCTTGGTAAATTTCTGTTTTATCTCTAAAATAATTAATCATACTGTTTTCAACGACAAGCTGTGTTGTTCCAACAATGCTAAAAATGACAACAGCGAGTGAGCCCAGATAAATTGTTTTCGGATATGTTTTGACGGTATTGGCACACGCCAATGTTAATTTGGTAAATTTGTCATACGTTAAGACAGGAGCTTTTTTCTTCAAAGCCATCAACATTGCAGGTGAAAATATAATGGCAAAAAGGAAAGAGATACACGATGCCACTGCCATCATCCATCCAAAATTCATAACAGGAAGTATGCCACTGCTGATGAGCGACATATACGCAACGATTGAGCTACACACAACAAACGACATCGGTAAAACCATCTTTTCCATCGTGATGGCGATGATCTCTTTTTGTGATAAGTCGGGGTTTTTGATGTAGTTTTCGCGGTAATTCGAGACAAGGTGAATGGATAAAGAGATCGCCATAATAAGCTGCATGGAGACAAAATTGGAAGAAATAACAGTGACTTCTAGCCCAAAAAGCGTGTAGAGTCCCGCGGTAATCACAACCGCAGAAAATGCTACCGTAACGGGGATCAATACATAACGTAACTGTCTAAAAATGATCCAAAGCACTAGAATCATAATGAGTATAACCGAGATACCATATGTTTTGATGTCATCTTTGACAAAGCTAATCATATCATCAGCGACCATCATGACGCCGCCTAAAAAGAGCTGTCCACTGTCTTTGTGCACATCGATAATGTCTCTGACTTCTTTAATCACGCTGTGAGATTTATCTTTGACGACCTCTCTATAGTCTTGAAACTCTTTTTGAATGTTTTTAAGTTGAAGTGATTCCTCTTTAGTGAGTTTTTCCACTTTTTGTTTATCCAAAAGGGCGTTACGCGCGTTGACAAACTCCATGTATTTTGTATCATCTTTTAAATTGATCAAAATGGCCGTTGTTTTAAAATCCGCACTGACAAGGTTATTTTTATAAATAGGACTTGTCGTAAACTCCTCTTGCACCATGGTCTTGTTAATATCTTTGCTTTCAAGCGTTCGTATATCATCGATAAACTCTTTGATAGAACGTGGTGGACTCTCAAGCAATGGAACATCCAAAATGCTAACAACACTTTTCACGCTATCCACTTTTAAAAGTGCCTCTTTAAGACTTCTGATCGTATTAAGGCTCTTGTCAGAAAGCATAGGCTCATTGGGCGAAAATGATATAACAAGATAGTCCGAACTAGTATATCGTTTGTGAATCTCTCTGGTGAGTTGAAGGTCTTTATCGTTTTCAAGGAGTAACGTTTCTGCTGATGCATCCACACTGAGTTGTACCGCGAAATATCCAAGAGACAGTGTCAGTACAAGCAGGATTGACAAAACAATTTTATGGTTTTTGGTTATAAAGTTCGAATACATTTCTACATATTTTTCCACGAAGATTTTCCATTCTAATGTTTAGTTTTTTAAGCGTATGGTTGGATAATTTGAAATAACCACAAATAAGTCTGCAGTATTGTTGTTCTCTCTCTCAAACATTTAGCTTTTTATTTTTTTAATTATATCTTTTTTCAATGGCTTATGAAAGAAGTATACGCTAAGAATAAGCCCAAAAATCCTCTATAAAGCTCTTTTTTACTTTGACTTGGTTAGAATAATTATCCTTTTGCGGGGGGTATGTGACTCTGGTGTGCACCACGGCCTTCAAAGCCGATTGGGTGGGCGGTTGACCGTCTGCTGGTAGGTTCGATTCCTAC
>JAVHRG010000108.1:0-4029 GCA_036171535.1 Sulfurospirillum sp.
CAGGATGGAGTGGATTGATTGATATGAACGACACCGTAAATACAAACCACGCGAATAGAACGATTTCAACGCCGGGGAGCAGACTTGACTTCACTAATGATATTATAAAAGCACTTACCAACAATACTGTTGCGATGGATGGAACAGCAGGAGCAAATCGACCTGCATTGTTTTTTAAAGGTTCAAAAACAGGTACTTTTTCAAATTATTATGAAAATGCTATCAACATAGCAAATAACCCTTATGCTAGACGTATTCGATGCGTAAATAATAACTGTGCAGTAAATAGCACACTACTTCAACTTAATTCAAATGCAGCAATTGATGATCTAATAGACTTTGATGGTGATGGTAATGGCGATTTGTTTGAACAATATTATCTTGCCCATACGGCCTATGCACTTGTACCTGTTGGTGGAGCAGATGATTTCAATCTTACACTGCGTTATAACTATCAACCATGGGTAGGTCAAACTTTTGCCAATGGTACAAACTCTGTCCTTGCCGAACATGTCAGTACCTTCCGTATCCGCCAAGATGGCGATGTGGTGCGTATCAAGCTTTGCATTCATGACAATAATCAAAGTGGCAACTTTGACTTTAGTGCCTGCAAAGAGAAGGTGATATACTAATGCGTAAAGGATTTTCACTGATCACAGCGATTGTTTTTATGGTGCTCATTGCTTCTATAGCAGCACTTTCACTCTCTTTTTCAACGTTTTCAACCAAACAAACGACCGATCTTTATCTTAGAGAACAAGCAGAACTTTTAGTCCAAAGTGGTACGGAGTTTGCCCTGCTTGCGATCAGTGGGCATAATATTGCGGCTAATGGTTGTCTTAATGCTATTAACTCACAATACCCACAAACGAACGCAGCTGCAATCTTTGATATTAACATCACAATCAATTATATGGGAAATGGTCTGCCTGTAGGGTGCAATATACTCAGCAATACAGTAGATACCAATGACTCCAATGTCACCGTCATCATCGACACAATTGTCGAAACAACCCCAGGCAATAACATCTCCACAGAGCCTATTCGTATTCATCGTCGCACCATTCAAAAGCCATAAAACAAGCCCTAAAATCTCCTTTTCATTTAAGGTTTTATTTGTTATACTGACTCTACAAACCCTTGAAAGAGGGAAGGAAAAGGAGACAAGATGAACACGAGTATTGTAGGTAAACAATTTGATTTGACGGAGCCAATCAAGGCTTATGTTGATGGAGCTGTTGACGCTCTTGGCAAATACAATTTGGATATTATCTCTGTGCGTACTGTGATTTCAGCAGATGAAAAAAATGGCAAAAAAGGCTTCAATGTTGAGTTTGCGATTAACATGGCACATAAAAACACAGTTGTCATTCAACAAAAAGACAAAGATGTCTATGCAGCAGTTGATCTAGCCATTGAGAGAGCTAAAAAAGTTTTACGTCGCCACCATGATAAAATTACCAATTATAAAGCTGATGAACTTGTTGTTACCGAAGAAAACAGTGAAGGAAGTGACGATGAGATCGTGCCAATTCGATTGGATAGCTACAAACCTGTCGAAGTGGAAGATGCAATGAATGAGCTCAAAGCCTCCGACAAACAATTTATCGTTTTCCATGATATGGAAGATAAATTCCGCATAATGTATAAAAAAACAGATGGAAGATTTGGTCTGTATTAGACCCTCTTTTATAACGCCAAGAAAGCTTTGCTCTCTTGGCTACGCCTCTAATCTACTTTTCGCTTCTTTCAAAATTTCTTCATCATTTGCCATTTCAAACCAAACCAATTTTTTTCCGCTTTGAATAACACCGCCAACAACATCTCCTCCTTGACGGTATGCTAAATCAAGTTCTGCAATTTCAAAACCATCCAACGTTTGACTAAATTTCTCTAACCTTTCACTCTTTTCAAGATTAGTATAGAGAAAACAATACCCTTTTAAACCGTTACGGCTGACACGCCCCCTGAGCTGATGCAAGCTCGCAAGCCCTAAACGCTCTGCTCCAACGATAACGATAGTAGAAAGTTTTGGAAGAGAGATGCCAACCTCTACAACGGTGGTCGAAATGAGTAAATTACCCTCTTCTTTGAATGTCTTTAAAATTTCTTCTTTGTTTTTATCTTTTCCATACGTGACATAAACGCCCTCAAAATTTTTCTCCCAAAAACCACGCCCTTCATCAATCGATTGATAATTCACCATTTCGCTCTCTTCTACAAGCGGATAAACGATGATACACTGATGCTTGTGTGCAATTTCACTGCGAAGGTGCTCCACTAATGCTTTAAAATCTTTTTTGGCAATCACTTTTGTGGAGATATCTTTAGGAAAAGGAAGCATCTTAATGAATGAGAAATCAACCAATGAAGACTGAATCATGCTCAAGGTTCTCGGAATCGGTGTGGCTGAAAACTGCAAATAGTGCGGGTGCCACGCCTGTTTGGAAACCAAAGCTGAAAGCAATGCGCGTTGTTTGGTACCAAAGCGATGTTGTTCATCGACCATGACTAACGTACATTCAGGAAGTTCTCGATACAGCAAGGCATGTGTGCCAATGATGAAGTCAAAATCAGCCAAATTTTCCTTACTGTCAGCCTCTTGTGTAATTAAAATCGTCTTTACATGTAAAGGTAAAAACTTCACTGCTTCTTCAAAAAGTTGATTGGCAAGCACGGTGGTAGGTGCCATCAAAATAGACTTTTTGGGGTATGCCATCATGACTGAAGCCAAAATCACCATCGTTTTACCACACCCCACATCACCCATAATGACGCGCTTTGCGGCGTTGTCACTTAAAAAATCTTGCTTGATTTCACCAATGACTTTTTGCTGATCGGAAGTCAATATAAAAGGAAGCGAGGCAATAAAAGGCTCTTCATTGCCATCAAGCTTCACACAAGAGGGAAAACTGACCTTTTTACCAGAAAGTTTTTTGAGGTAGTTATGAATTTCGATATATTTAAGCACTTTGAGAATGGATTCTGAGTATCCAAAACTTCCTATTGCACTTGCCTCTTTGGCGGTGGGTCTATGTAAACTTAAAAGTATTTGAGCTTCGTTTACATGTAAACCCTCATTCATCAAAGATTCAAGGCTAAGATATTGTTGCATTAAGTCCATGACTGTTTTATTTTGAAGCGTAGTTTTATACTTTGGAACAAGGGTGTTAATGATCGTCACAGTTTTGGGTTGCACCATCTGCAAACGACCTGCGTTGTAACTAATTTTTCCGTTAATATAAAGCTCATTCCCCACTTTAAAAAGTGCCCTATGATAAGGCTTTGCGGCAAAAATCACACCATCAAGATTGGTTTGCCATGCTTCACAAAAAAAGACAATTTGAAAGACTTTAGGGCTTTGTCTGCGTGAAAGTACCTTTACATGTAAGGTATTGATCTGCTCAATCAGAGGTGTTGGAGAAAGAGTTGTATTTTCATACGAAGAAGGCAGGAGTAGCGCTAGATCTAACAGCGTCTCTACTCCTATTTTTTTGAAGCGTTCTTGATCTATAGGGTCACATTCAAGGTTTTTCACGTTTTGTGACTACCGAAAAGCTAAGAGCTGTGATTTCATCGTGTTGTTTAATGAAACTATTAAGATCTTCCAGACTTAACTTTTCAATTTTTTCGAGCTGTTTTTTAGAATATCCTAACTCAAATCCACCATAATACTCAAAAAATGCACGAGAAAGGCGTTGCGAAAGTGTTTCATTGCGAAGAGGCTCAGAACCGAGTAAAAAACGTTTCGCTTGGGCTAACTCTTCTTCCGTTGCACCTTGGTCAACAAAGTGCTTAATCTCTTCTGCAACAAGCTTTTTAGCCTCATCCAAGTTCTCATTCTTAGTTTGAAGATGTCCTGTAAAACTACTGCTTGATTTTCCCACGCTGGTTCGACTGTAGCTTGAATACGCAAGTCCACGTTTAACACGAATCTCTTCCATCAAACGGCTTCCAAAACCACTCTCTCCTAAGATAAAACTTGCTACTTTAGCTTTATACGTTTCAGGATCACCACTTTTCATATAA
>JAVHRG010000109.1:0-4009 GCA_036171535.1 Sulfurospirillum sp.
CCACCCTCATACGGCCAACTGCCTGCGGTTGAGCCAATGTTAAAGATATAGCCCGTTTTGCGCTCGACCATCACAGGAAGAACGGCTTTCGTCATGTACAGCAGACCCTTGATGTTTGTATCAATCATTTTTTCCCAATCATCTAAGCTCGCTTCATTCGCATGTTCAAGTCCTAACGCAAGTCCTGCATTGTTGACCAAAATATCAATAGATTTATATGTTTCAGGAAGGGAAGCAATCGCGCCAAATACCTCGTCTTTTTTGGTAATATCAAAACAAAGGGTTACAATATCACAGTGTGGCAGACGAGCTTTGAGTGCATCTAAGCGCTCTTTTCGACGACCTGTTGCAATTACTTTATAGCCAGCATTTGCAAATTTTTCAGCCGTTGCTTCTCCAAAACCTGAAGTAGCACCTGTAATCAAGACGATTTTTGACATGACACATCCTTTGCACTTTTTTATTTAGAGTTCTTATCGAACTCTGAACACGCTTTTAAAGCAAAGCTTTAAAAACTACGTTACCACTACGTTTACTTTGGCAGTAAGCCCGCGCACCTTTGGTGCTTTGACTTCTTTCAACTTTCGTTATGAAAAAAGTCTATTATACAAGATGGAGGTATAATCATACCTTTTGTTGAAAATTGCATCATAGTTTCTTAAACAATGTTGCCAAAATATATTAAGATACCTTATGTACAAAAAGTGCTTTTTTTAGTAATTTTAAATTTTAATAAGGCACAATGTGACACGTGAAAAATTAAATAAAGGAGTGAGAGTGAAGAAAATGTTTTCAAAGTTGACTGTTTCTTTGGCAGCCTGCTCAATGCTAGTCAGTGCGAGTGTCGCGGCAACGAATGTGATTAAAATCGGTGTGCAAGCGCCTATTACAGGGCAATATGCTAATGAAGGACAAAGCATCGATAACGGGGTGAAGCTGATTGTGGATCAGTACAATGCCAAAGGTGGCGTTTTAGGCAAAAAAATAGAAGTCGTCACCTGTGATGACCAAGGCACAGCGCAACAAGCGGCGATTTGTGCGAAAAAATTGGTCAATGAAGGTGTTAAAGCGGTCATTGGCTCGTATACTTCAGGTGCAACCGAAGCGGCACAAACCACCTATAACAGAGCAGGGGTACTCCAAACCAGTGATGGCACAAGTGACTCGTTGATCGCACACAAATACTGGACATTTTTCAGAAACTCTTTCCCCAACAGTGCGGAGGCTGAGTACACAGCCAAATATTTTGTCGATGGTAAACAGTACAAAAAAATCGTTATTCTCTCAGACTACTCAAGCTACTCAACGGACTTAGCCGATGCGACGATCAAAGCACTTAAAGCTAAAAATGCCAACATTATTTATGAAGGCAAAATCAAATCAGGTTCTCAAAACTTTACAGCTACTTTGACGAAAATTAAAGCTATGGAACCCGATGTTATCTACTTTAGTGGTTACTACACCGATGGAGGACTTTTACGCGCGCAACAAATGCAGCTGGGAATTAAAGCGGACTTTGTTGGAGGAGACTCTAATGACAATCCTGATTATATGAAATTAGCAGGGGAGAGTGCTCAAGGCACACTACTTATCAACGTACCAACACCAGATATTTTGCCGTATGATATTGCTAAAACATTTTTAGTTGATTATAAAGCAAAATTCAATGCGATGCCAGCGTCTATTTGGTCATTGATGAACGTAGATGGTCTTCGTGTTATTTTACATGTAATGGAACAAAGCAAATCTGAAGACACAAAAGTGATTGCTGAAGAGATGCATAAACTTAAAGATTTCCCTGGTATTACAGGTCCTGTTACCTTTAGAGAAGATGGTGAACGAACCGGTGGTGGATATATGACGTATGAAGTTCAAGCGGATAAAAGCTACAAAATCGTTTATCAATAAGCATTTTACTGGTACACTTTCAGCGCACATTGCCAAAGAGAGATCTTTCTTTGGCAATCTCACTCTATTAGAATAAGGTTCTCTATGGATATTTTTTTACAACAAATGGTCAATGGTCTCACTATTGGAAGCCTTTATGCACTGGTTGCTTTAGGGTATACAATGGTGTATGGCGTCATGCGGCTTATCAATTTTGCGCATGGTGACCTCGTTGCTTTTTCTGCTTTTATAGGACTGAGTGTTTACGCACAAATTTTTGGGGAGAGTGTAACTTCTTTGGGTGTCATTATCACTGTGTTCGCATTGACAGCTCTTATCGTTGCTTTTGTGGGTGTACTTCTTGAGCGCCTAGCGTATAGACCTTTACGAACTGCACCACGTTTAAGTGCCGTGGTATCTGCCCTTGGAGCAGGACTTGTCATTCAAAATTCTGTCATGCTAATTTGGGGACCCAATATGAAAATATTTCCCTCTAATCTCTTTCCTGCGACGATTTGGGAAGTTGGTGGCATTGTGATTACGTTTACGCAAGTAATGATCTTGGGGGTTTCATCGGTTTTGATGGTCGGACTTTATTTTTTTATTCACCAAACTAAAATTGGTACCGCGATTCGGGCGGTGGCGATTGACCAAGATGCCGCAAAATTGATGGGCATTAATGTCAATCGTATTATTATGATCATCTTCATTATTGGCTCCGCACTGGGTGCTGTTGCAGGGCTTTTTATAGGCTCTTACTACCGTGGAATCACCTTTGATATGGGGTGGATGTATGGGCTTAATGCCTTTGTAGCTGCCATCATGGGAGGCATCGGTAATATTCCAGGTGCAATGCTTGGAGGGCTTCTTTTGGGACTTTTCAATGCAATGATTACAGGTTATATTTCAACGCAATGGGCAGAAACCTTTACCTTTGTGCTTTTAATTGCGATTTTAGTCTTGAGGCCAACAGGAATCCTTGGTGAAACAGTGGCGGAGAAAGTATGATGAATAAAAGCACACTTATAACCCTTTGTTTACTCGTTTTTATGTCTATTTTCCCTTTGTTTGTGGATTCCGCGTGGTTGGCAATTGGGACAACCTTTTTGGTCTTCTCTGTGGTAGCACTCTCTCAAGATATCATCTTAGGACGCGCAGGTGTTTTTCACATGGGACATGCAATGTTCTTTGGATTGGGGGCGTATACCACTGCTATTCTCAATGTTAATTTTGGGCTTCCCATTCTTGCAACATTATTACCAGCAGTGTTAATTCCGATGTTTTTTGCCTTTTTGTTGGTTGCACCCATTATTCATTTAAGAGGTGATTATCTGTTAGTCGCAACGATTGGCTTTAATATCATCTTTATTCAAGTCCTTGAAAATGATGTTTTTGGCCTAACGGGAGGACCTAATGGTCTTTTTGGCATTGACGTGGTTAAACTCTTTGGCTATGAACTCTCTTCTCAAACCCATATGTATTATATGGCGTTTCTATTATTAGGTATAACACTTTTGATTATTCGCAATCTGGATCGCAGTAAATTTGGGCGTGCGATGTTTTATATTCATAAAGACGAAATTGCCGCGCAAAGTATGGGTATTAATATACGCTACTTTAAACTGTATGCTTTTATTTTAGGGGCAGGTATTGCAGGGGCGGCAGGCAGTATGTTTTCCATTCAGTATTCTGCCGTCAGCCCAGAGGCGTTTAATGTGACACAGTCCATTATGTTTTTTACGATTGTTTTAGTGGGTGGTTCTGCTTCTTTGCCGGGTGTTTTAATTGGAACATTCATTATGTTTGTGTTGCCTGAGATGTTTAGAGAGTTTGAAACGGCGCGTTATTTGGTTTTTGGAATTGCGATGATTTTGACGATGATTTTAAGGCCACGTGGTATTTGGCCTGTCAAATTTGGTAACATTCCAAACTTCCTTAAAAAGGAGGTCAAATGAGCGAGTATATCTTAGAGATCAGCCATGTCAGCAAATATTTTCAAGGGCTCATTGCCATTAATGATCTCTCTATGAAAGTCAAAAAAGGGCAAATTTACGGCATCATAGGACCCAATGGTGCCGGTAAAACAACCTTGTTTAACTGTATTACAGGAATTTATCGACCT
>JAVHRG010000110.1:0-3994 GCA_036171535.1 Sulfurospirillum sp.
CAAACGGAGTTGGAGTTTGCACGCGATGTGGTGAATGCGGTTATCAGCGAGTGGATGCCAACGAAAAATGCACCGATGGTGATTAATTTGCCCAACACCTTAGAGGCATGCACGCCCAACATTTATGCCGATAGAATCGAATGGATGAGTAAACAGATGTTAGATCGCGATGCAGTTATCTTAAGTGTTCATCCACACAATGACAGAGGATGTGCCGTTGCAAGTGCTGAGATGGCGATACTTGCGGGTGCGCAAAGAGTTGAGGGGACGCTTTTAGGCAATGGAGAGAGAGCGGGCAATGTTGACTTGGTTACCTTGGCGTTCAATCTTTATTCACAAGGGATTGATCCGATGTTGGATATTTATAACATCGATACGATTTTACAGGAGATTATCTCTTTGACGCACAGTACGATTCCTCCCCGTCACCCCTATGTGGGCTCTATGATCTACACGGCTTTTTCGGGCACGCATCAGGATGCAATAAAGAAAGGTATGGAGTTTCAAAAGGTGGTGTTAGATGGCTATTGGCACGTCCCGTATCTCATCATCGACCCAAAGGATATCAAGCGTGATTACCGCGATGTGGTGCGCATCAATTCGCAGTCGGGTAAAAGTGGTGTGGCGTATGTGCTCAAAGAATTTTACGGCATTGAGACGACCAAAAACATGCAAATCGAAATTGCCACAGAGGTGCAAAGGCTTTGCGATGAAAAAGGAATAGAGGTTAATGCCGAAGAAATTTTTAAAGTTTTTAGGCAAATTTGTAAGCTTTAGAGCTTTTACATGTAAAGACAAAAGCAAGAAGGATTAAGAATGATTATGAGCGAAAGTAAACATGAAAAGTATCTCACGAGTTTTACGAATGGAACCTATAACGCTTATGCCGATACGACTAAAAATAAAGGAGGTTTGGAGCAAGGCTTTAGACCTCACGAGTTGTTGGAAGCGGCATTGGCATGTTGTATGAATATGTCACTCAGAATGAATGCCGAAAAACTTTCTATCTCGCTTGAGGAGGTGAAAGTTCATGTCTCTTTAAATCGAGATGACCTCGAACATCCAACATTTGAATATAGTGTCTCTTTTGGAAAATCACTCTCGTGTGAAGAAGAGCAAAAACTTCTAAGAGCATTAGAGTGTAGTTCTGTTCGTTCCACATTATCAAAGTCTTTAATGTTTAAGCAGATTAATCAAAAAGTGTAGTTTTGAATGGATACGCAGAAAAATTGAGCGAGCTCAAAAGACGATATATGATAAAATCGTTCTACTATTTTATTTAGAAGGTCTTGTTATGCTGAGTGTTGAATTTCTGATCACTTCATTGATTGTCATATTGATTCCCGGTACGGGCGTTCTTTTTACCGTTTCTACGGGATTAGTTCAAGGAAAAAAAGCGAGTATTTACGCGGCTCTTGGGTGTACAGCAGGTATTGTGCCGCATCTTTTAGCAACGATTTTTGGACTTGCCGCCATTATGCATACGAGTGCACTTGCATTTGAGGTGCTCAAATTGGCGGGTGTTTTGTATCTGTTCTATCTTGCGGTTATGACATGGAAAGACAAAAGTGGTTTTGAAACGCAGGCTATTTCTACGCGTTCAAGCGCTTTTTCGCTAGCGACTAAAGCATTTTTACTGAACATCCTCAATCCAAAACTCACGATCTTCTTTTTGGCTTTTTTACCGCAATTCATCGCATCTGAGACGACATCGCCACTGGGAGATATGATCAAACTAAGCACAGTATTTATGCTGATGACATTTTGTGTGTTTGTTCTGTATGGTCTTTTAGCCCATGCGTTTCGCCAGCGTATCATGGAGTCACACCGTGTCCAAACATGGTTACGACGTGGTTTTGCACTGACTTTTGCAGGGCTGGGTGTACAGTTGGCTTCTTCCACACAGAAGTAAAAAAGAGCTTTACATGTAAAGCTCTTCAAGGGTTTAAAAAAGTTCTTTGAGTTTTGACTCAACCGTTTGAAGCATTGCTTTGCGCGCTACATCATCACTTGCTGAAATGCCCCCAAAGAAAAGATGCCCAAGTGTGGTCGCTTCACAAAAGCCAAAAATTCCTTCATCGGTAGTTTGTATTAAACTCTTTGTCATTCCTGAAGCATCATAAAAAGCATTAGGTGTGCCTTGTGTCGTAATCATAAACGTTTTTTTAGCGGAGAATAAGCCTTCAACAGTACCTTCTTTGGTATATTGGTATGCAAAACCATACGAAAAGACACGATCAATGTATCCTTTTAAAATGGCGGGCATACTTGTCCACCACAATGGATAGATGAGGGTAATGACATCTGCATTGGTGATGTACGCTTGCTCGGTTAAAATATCATGAGGTGTATTGCCGCTGTGTAATGCTTTAAAATCTGCTTGTGTGAGCACGGGGTTAAATGCAAGGGCATAGAGATCTCGCACGACAAGGGTGTGTCCTTTACTCTCAAGTGCGCGGGTTGCACTCTCTAAAATAGCATGATTGAAGCTATCCTCTTTGGGATGTGCATAAACGATGAGATGGTTCATAATAACTCCTTTTAGTTTTATGTCTAACTATTTGTACTTAAAAAAAACTACACCAAATTTTGCATGATCTTCTCTAAAATAGGGTCAATCTTATCGAGTTGTTCGACAGAAAGGCCTTGAAAAACCTTGCTATTAAGACTCTGCGAAATTTCTTGAAAATCTTTTTGAAACGCTATTCCTTTTTCGGTTAAACGAATATAGGTTACACGACTGTCGGTATCGCTTTTTTCTTTGAGCGCATAGCCTAAAGAGGTAAGTTTGTCGACCAGTACCGTCACCGTTGGTTTACTGCGGTGAATCTTCTCTGCGAGATCTTTCATCGTCAAGTTTTCATGCGTGTAAAGAAGCGATAAGATGCCGCCGTGAGAGGGTACCATACCGTAAATACCACGTTTTTCTAGTTCTTGGATAATGAAGCGATGGGCTTTGTTTGAAATTTTGCTCATAAGGGCGATCGTAATTCTAGGTTTCATGAGAAGTATTATAATTAGATATCTAACTAAAGTCAAGAGGAAAAAAGTATTTTAGGTATCCTTATTAGATGGCATAGGTAAGAGCATCTTTGAGACTATCACGTATGGCTAAAAAGTCTTCTTTATTGTTGAGAAAAAGGTCAACAATTTGTGGATCAAAATGTTTTCCACGCTCTTGTTCAAAAAAATCAAAAACTGCCTTATCTTCCCATGCTTTCTTGTAACAACGATCGTGGCTAAGGGCATCAAACACATCAGCAACGCTTACAATACGGGCGTAGAGATGAATCTCTTCACCTTTAAGATTCATAGGGTAGCCTGAACCATCGTATTTTTCATGGTGCTCTTTAGCAATGGTTGCTGCTGCTTGAAGGAGTGGGCGGGTAGAGTTTTGTAAAATGGTGTAGCCAATCATAGAGTGTGTACGCATAACCGTCCACTCTTCTTCACTTAAAGAACCTGGTTTGTGTAAAATCGCATCAGGAATTCCCACTTTTCCTATGTCGTGCATAGGTGAAGCTGACGCGATGAGGTCTGATTCTTTTTTATCGAGGCCGTACTTTTGAGCCAACAGGTGAGAATAGGCGGCAACACGTCTTACATGATTGCCTGTCTCCTTACTACGGCTTTCTGCAATCTCGCCCATACAGTAAATAACCTCTTGTTGCGTTGCTTCAAGCTCTACATGTAAGGTAATAATTTCGCTCACATCACGCCGGATTGCCATATATTCGAGAGGGGTATTGTTCTTATTGAAAATAGGTAAGATCGTTGAATAAACCCAATAAGCATTACCATCTTTTTTCTGATTTTTTAAAACACCTTTCCAGACTTTACCTTTTTTGAGCGTTCCCCATAAATCAACAAACACTTCATCGGGTGTATCTTTATGACGAGTAATATTGTGATTTTTCCCAATCACTTCTGCTTCGTTAAAGCCGGTTGTTTTATAGAAATTTTCATTGGCAAAGGTGATGTTGCCTTCCAAATC
>JAVHRG010000111.1:0-3989 GCA_036171535.1 Sulfurospirillum sp.
TGCTTGGAGTTGCAGGGGGATATACCTCTCGTACATGTACCTATTCAACACACGCTATTCGTCAAATTACTCCCTATATTACAGGAACAGATGAATCCAGTGCCCCTGTAACGGTTTATCCTGTTATTATCGAAAATTCAGAATGCATTGTATTCTGGGGAGCTGATCCCATCAACACCAACCAAATTGCATGGGGTGTTCCAGATCACCAGTCGTATACGTATATGAAAGAACTCAAAGAAGCTGCAAAAAAACGTAATATTAAATTTTATATTATTGATCCCGTGTATAACAATACAGGGTTGTATTTTGGTGCAGAGCATATTCAAATTCGTCCAACAACCGATGTTGCACTGATGCTTGGTATTGCAAATTACCTTTATACCGAAAATCTTTACAATAAAGATTTTGTCCATAAATATACAATAGGGTTTGATGAATTTGAAAAATACCTTGTAGGTGAAAGCGAAGATATGGTTGCCAAAACACCTGAGTGGGCATCCAAAATTTGTGGAGTAGATGCAAATATCATCAAAATGCTTGCCAAAGAGTTTGTTAGCAAACGTACCATGCTGATGGGGGGATGGGGAACGCAACGCGCACATCACGGTGAACAACCTAACTGGATGATGATTACCTTAGCCAGTATGATCGGACAAGTGGGACTTCCTGGTGGAGGATATGGTATGAGCTATCACTATTCAGATGGTGGTGTCCCAATGCCTGCGGCCGCTTCTGGTAATGCTCTCAGTGAAAAACCTATTAATGGCTCAGTAGGTGCTGTAGCAGACACTGAAAATGTGGCAGCTTCTCCTGGACTTTCAGGAATCAGCGTCAACTCAAAAATGGAGGGTCCATGGAAACAGCGAAAAATCAATGTTATCCCTGTATCACGTATTGTTGAGTGTTTAGAAAATCCAGGCAAAGAGTATAACTTTGATGGTAAAGCCTATAAATACCCTGAGATTAAAATGGCATACTGGGCAGGTGGTAATCCTTTCCATCACCATCAAGATCGTAACCGTATGGTTAAAGCATGGCAAAAACTCGATACCTTTGTCGTCAATGAATGCTTTTGGACAGCGACTGCACGTATGGCAGACATCGTTCTTCCAGCAACCCTTGAACAAGAGAGAAATGATATCACGAAATCGCACTCAAACAGCTATATTTTTGCGATGAAACAAGCGGTCAAACCTGCGGGCGAAGCCATGGATGATTTTGATATTTTTGTCAATATCCTAAGACGTTTTGGAGCGAATGAAGTCCTTGCCTTTACCGAAGGTAAGACAAAGATGGAATGGATTCAATCTTTTTATGCAGAATCTTACACCAAAGCCATGAACTCTGGTGTTAAGATGGCCCCCTTTGAAGAGTTCTGGAAAAAAGGATTTGTAAAATTTGAAACACCTGAGAGTGCTAAAAAATTTGTCAAACATGCGAAATTTAGACAAAATCCAATCATCAATCGCCTTGGAACGCCTTCTGGAAAAATAGAGATTTACTCTAAGAAAATTGCGGGCTATAACTACAAGGAGTGCAAAGGTCATCCAATGTGGTTTGAGCCAATGGAGTGGTTGGGAAGTAAAGTCGCTAAAGAGTTCCCATTGAACTTGGTTTCTCCCCATCCAAAATATCGCCTTCATTCACAGCTTAACAATACATGGTTACGTGATCTTGAAGAGGTTGAAGGAAGAGAGCCGATTTGGATGCACCCCAAAGATGCTGCAAAACGCGGTATTCAAAATGGCGATGTGGTCAGAGTATTTAACAAACGAGGTCAAGTCCTTGCGGGTGCTGTGGTTACAGAAGCCGTTATGCAAGGGGTTGTTAGAATGCAAGAAGGTGCGTGGTATGATCCAGCAGAGCCAGGAAAAGCTGGCACATTGTGTCGCCATGGGGATGTCAATGTACTCATACCCGATGTGGGAACATCCGAACTGGCACAAGGTAACCAAGCAACAGCTTTGGTAGAAATCGAGAAATTTAAAGGCGAAGTTCCCGAAATTGGCATCTTCAAAGCTCCAAAAATTAAAGGTGTATGATGCGTATAGTGAAATTTTTAGCACCATTATGTGCTGCAACAATGATGTTTGCGGCGGGGAATTCATTTTTAAGCAAAAATGCACAACTTTTTGTTGACTCAAAAGAGGGATCAGTTCTAGGAGAGCTGGTCGTCTCCTCTGCGGTCAAAGAGCTTTCAAAAAGTGGTGATTTTACTGAGGTAGAGTTTGTTGGTTTTATGCCTGAGGGGAGTACGATTGCGTATGAAAAAACAGGTGTCCTTATGATAGGTTTTGAAGCAATGAATGCCTCTGTTTATAAAGTGATTGGTCAAACAAAAGATGAGTACGATACGGTATGGTTAAACGTTTCGGTAAAAGGCTTTGTCAAAAGTGATGCACTTGGAAATGATAAATCAAAAATATTAGGTGAAGGAAAAACACTGTTTCAAGCAAAATGTAGTACATGCCATGCCCTGCATGCTGAAGATGAGTTTGAACCCAATGTTTGGCCTAGCATCTTAGAAGCGATGGGACAACAAGCGGGTCTCTCAAAAGCTGAGAAATTCAGCATTGAAAAGTACCTTCAAAATTTTAAGAAATAATGCTTCTCACTCTTCGCCAGCCTTATCTGGTGAAGAGTATTTAAGGATATATCCCTCATAGTGTCAAAAGATAAAATTGGCTAAAATCTTTACATGTAACGTCATTTCAAAGGAGAGAGAATGGAACTTTGGTTGGAAAAGCTCAAATCTTTGCGTTTGCTTTACGCTGAAGACGAAGAGGGTATCCGTAAACCTATGGCAAATACACTCTCTTACTATCTCAAAGAGGTGCTTGAAGCGTGTGATGGTGAAGAGGGGTTGGATCTTTACTATGAACAACGACCTGACATCATTTTAACAGACCTGCGAATGCCTAAAAAAGATGGGCTTTATATGGTTAAAGAGATCAGGAAGAGCGACAAAAAAACTCCCATTTTAATGATTACAGCGCATACCGATAAAGAGTATTTACTCAGTGCGATTGAGCTTAAGATCGAAAAATATCTTATCAAACCGATTGCACTTGATGAGCTTTTAGGAGGGTTAAAACTGTGTGTTAATGAGATAGAACTAGGTCGTTCCCTTTTTCTTGAGTGCAAAGATTGTAAGTTAGATTTTAAGAATAAACGCATTATCCACAGTGATGGAAGTGAGGTTGAACTCACGCATAAAGAGTCTGATTTTTTAGAGCTACTGTTACGTAAAAAAGGGATGGTCGTTAGCTACGAAGAGATCGAGATGAATGTTTGGAAAGAGGAGTACATGAGTATCGCTGCTCTTCGAACATTGGTCAAGTCTTTGCGTAAAAAACTTCCGAATAGTTTTATTAAAAATCATTCCCAAACGGGCTACAGTTTTGAGATTTAAAAAGTTTTTTGGTCTCTTAATCGTACTTGGTACATTCTGTGTGTATGCCGTAGAAACGGAGTATCACGAAGATTCCAGCACTCAAAGGGCTTTACATGTAAAAGACCCAAGATCACACATCAAGATATTTTTACCCGCAATGCCCTACGTTAGTGTTGCACGTTTAATCAATGAAGGCTTAGTCAGGCTTGCCGATAATGAACAAGGATGGGAATACTCTTTAGCAACACAATGTTTGAAAAAAACGCCGCTTATCTATGAATGTGATTTACGTCAAGGTGTTAAATTTCAAGATGGAACAGCTTTTAACGCAGATGCAGTCATCAATAATTTTCATTATTTTATGGCACAACCCATCAATTATACCGACATAAAAAATCGTCTCAAAGGTGTTGAAAAACTCTCCGATTATAAGATAAAAATAGAGTTGTATAAGCCTTATGGAATGCTGTTTCGAGATCTCGCACGTATTAATTTTTATACGGAGGCGTATCTGAAAAAATTTGCATGGAGAGGTGCTGCAACAGGTCCCAATATTGAAGAAGCTGGAGCGTATGGTTTAGGACCCTATGTC